>CAZBXN010000118.1:0-4929 GCA_964496015.1 uncultured Lachnospiraceae bacterium
CTTCTTAATATGAGCTGAGAGGATTATTCAAAATCCTTATATATAAAAATAAATCCGACTGATACTATGGCAAAGCTTAATTTCGATATGAAAAAGCTGTGTCATCAAGGATATAAGTATATCTTCATTGATGAAATAACACTGATGCAGGATTTTATAGATGCAGCGGCTGTGTTATCGGATGTATATTGTGCAATGGGAATGAAAATAGTTCTTTCAGGAGCTGATTCTCTTGGCTTCTGGTTTGCCGCTAACGAAGAGTTGTATAACAGAGTAAAAATGATACCTACAACATTTATTCCGTTTAGAGAATATGCGAGGTTATTGCACACGGACAGTATTGATGAGTATATCAGATATGGTGGCATTCTGCATGCCGAAGGAATTGATTTTGACAATAAAGAAATGCCTGCAAAAGAAACTGTATTCAATATCAACGAATGGATGAGGAGATACATTGATACGGCTGTAAGCAAAAACATTCAGAATTCTCTTGTGTGCTGTGAGGGCGGCGGACAGTTCAGACATCTGTATACTCTGTATGAAGCAAAAGAATTTACAGGGGCAATAAACCGAGTTATAGAGGATATGAATTACAAGTTTTTGCTCGAAGTTCTGACAAGGGAATCCATACACAATGCCTTAAAGCTTTCAGAGAAAAATATGAGAAGTCATTCCGATTCTGAAAAACACGCAGAAGTTATTGATGCTGTAATCAAAAGGTTATCAGATAGATTGGAAATACGCGGAAGAGATGCGCAGAAAATTGGTATCACCCGAACTCATATTGAGGAAATAAAGGAATACTTAAAAGCGCTTGACCTGATTTATTACGGTCCCGTTGAAACTACTGTAGCCGGTACAGAACCATACGAGAATATTATATTCACACAGCCGTCAATAAGATATTGTCAGGCACAGGCGTTGGTATTTTCTTTGATGAATGACAATGCATTTTCTGAAATCAGTGAATATGATAAGCGTGATATTACCGGCAGAATACTTGACGCAGTGCGCGGCAGAATGATGAAGGATATAGTCCTGCTTGAAACCGCTAAAGCTAAAAGAATGAAAAAAGTATTCCGGTTACAGTTTGACGCGGATGAGTTTGATATGGTTGTGTATGACAGTGAAACAAATGAGTGTAAAATTTATGATATACAGCATAGCAGAAAAGTTGTCACACATCAGTACATAAAATTGCTTGATGAGAAAAAGTGTTTGGCTTGTGAGAACAAGTACGGTAAAATTACTGAAAGGGTTGTTATATACCAAGGGGAAAGTTATATAGCGGAAAACTGTGTACGATATATAAATGCAGAGGAATATCTGAAAGCATTGTGAAATTAGGAGCATTGTAATTTTAAATTATATAATACAAAAGTATCAGACGGGCGATGCGGAAAACATCGTCCTTTTTCTATGCCGAAAACGGCAGGAATATTTTGAAGCAGGAAAAAGCTGTGGTGCGGTTAAGCCGCCCACAGCCTCTGACACCGCACGGCAGAGCCGTTCGGGAGTGGTGCTGTTTTATGAAAATGGTGCTTTTTATGGTGCTGTAAAGGCACAAAAGCAGAAAATACGGGAGCTTAACAGGGTGCTGAAGACGGTGCAAGATAAAAAAGGAGATATTATGAGCAAAAAACATATAAGTATATGGATAGACGAAAAGAACCTGAAAGAGTGTGAAGCTAACATACAACTGACGAAATGCAGGAGCAGAGGTGAGTATATAGAAAAGGCAGTTGAGTTCTATAACGGATACCTGCATGATAAGAATAATGAGGCGTATGTAAATAAAAATGTAGTGAATACATTACAGGGAATGATGAACAGCTTCGAGAAGCGTATGGCTCGGCAGATGTTCAAGCAGGCAGTGGAAACGGCGAAGGTGTTCTGGCTTGTGGTTCGCGGACTTAATATCAATCCGGAGGATGTCAATGACCTGCATTTAGATTGTGTGGAGGAAGTAAAAACAATAAACGGAGCGATACGGTTCCCGTATAAGAGCAGGGAGGACGATGAATAATGCCGAAGATAATTGTTAAAATCCCGCATATCAAAGCCACAAAATCAGCGGAAAGGTTCGTAGAATACATTGCCAACCGCAGCGGAGTTGATAAATCTTTAAGCAGTCAGGTAGTCGTCTTAAAGGCTACCGAAAGGCAAAAGGAATATATAAATGAACTGTTAAAACTCTGTCCCGATGCAAAGGACAGCTATGAATACGAGGACTATATTGAAAATCCTACAAGACAGAATGCGTCTGCCTTTATAAGCATAGTGGCTGAATATAATCCTCAGTTGTTCGCTGACAGGGAAACATATATAAACTATATCGCAACAAGACCTAACGTAGAAAAGCATGGCGGACACGGACTGTTTGGCGCGGAGGAAAAGACAGATATTGCAAAAGTCAAGGCGGAGATTTCAAATCATGACGGAGTGATATGGACTCCGATTATTTCATTAAGACGCGAGGATGCTGCAAGGCTTGGCTATGACAACGCCGAGATGTGGCAGGCGCTTATTCAATCAAAGCAGATGGAATTGGCGGACATATACGGAATACCGTATGAGGATTTCACATGGTATGCCGCGTTTCATAATGAGGGACACCATCCGCATCTGCATATGGTGGTGTATTCAAAGAACAGCAGTCGCGGCTTTATTCAGGAACAGGATATAGAAAAAGTCAAATCTGTTCTGGCAAATGAAATATTCAAGAGCGATATGTACGAGCTGTATGACGCTAAGACTCAGGCAAGAGAGAAAATATCTGACGAGAGCAGAAAGAAGCTCGGTGAGCTTGCCGATGCAATACGTTCAAGGAAATATTCAGAGCCGGAAATAGGTCAGATGCTTGTGTCATTAGCAGTTAAACTGAGAGATGTCAAGGGTAAAAAAGTGTACGGGTACTTGCCTAAACCATTGAAAAATGAGGTTGATAATATAGTAAAATCGCTTGCTAAAGACAAGGATATTCAAAATTTATATAACGAATGGTGCAATATTCAGAGAAAGATTATAGGCATATATAAGGATAAGGAAGTGGAATTGCCTGCATTGTGGGAGAATAAGGAGTTCAAAAAAATACGGAATGCGGTTGTAGCTGAGGCAGTAAAGCTCGGAGACAGCCGCTCTTTTTTTGATGCCGTAATGGATAATGATATACAGGACGAATCCAATCAATTTGAAAAGGAAATGTATGATAATGAGCCGGAAGTTGAAACAGAGCCAAAATCTGCGGAAAATATTTCAGAGGACGGTTTAGAAAAGATTTCAGAAAATCCTCTTGACTTTGATATTCCCGAAACAGTCTGCTGTGATTACAGACAGCCGTATAAACGAGCCAGACGCTTGATGTATAACGATAAAGATTATGAAAGAGCATATAAAGCTCTGGTCACAGAAGTAAAGCATGGAAACGTACCCGCTATGTTTGATTTGGGTAAGATGTATCAGAATAATTTATACGTTGATAAGGATAGCAAAAAGGCGGATTATTTATTTAAGCATGCGCTTCGGGGATATATTCTCTTGGAAAATTCAGAGCCATCAGATTTTTTTGAATATCAGATAGGCAGACTGTATGCGCTTGAAACTGAATTTCAGGACTATGTTAAAGCGAGGGAATGGTTTGAAATTGCGGCGGATAAGGAAAATAAATATGCAATGTTTGCTCTCGGCAATATCTATTATTACGGAAACGGAACAGATATTGATTACGAAAAGGCGTTTGATTATATAAGCCAAAGCGCGGAAAGAAGATGTGTTCATTCGTATTTCAGACTCGGTTATATGCTTAGAAAAGGCATTGGCTGTGAAGAAAATATCGGAGAATCCGATAAATGGTTCTCAAAAATGATTGCGCATTATGAGAGCTATATCATAAAGCTTGACGCGCTTAACTATTACAGACTCGGTCAGTTATATGAGAAGGGCTGGGGCTGTGAAAAAGATATTGATAAGGCAATGCAGTATTATGCGGAAGCTTGCGAGGCTAATAATGCCAATGCGGAATTTGCTCTCGGCAGGCTGTATATAACGCAGGGCGATGAGGAGCAGGGAGAGGAATATATAAACCGGGCAATCGAACACGGCAATGAATATGCAGAGGAATGGTATGAGAATTGGAAGGAGTACCGGCAAAATATCTATACGCAGGCAGCGGCACACTCAGCGGCAAATTTGTTCTGCCGCCTTGCAAGCCTTATAGACGATGACGCGGAACGTAAGATTGACGGTCATAACAAGACCATAGTTGACTCTAAGGAGAGAAAGGAATTGATAAAAAAGAAACGCAGACTTGGTATAAAGATGGGGTGATAAACTATGCGATATATCCCAAAAAGATATACAAGAAAAAGATTTACAGAAGAACAGCTTAACAGAGCAAATAATATTGATTTGGCTGATATGCTGAGAACACAAGGCGAAAAATTAAAAAAAGAAGGCAGGGTACATAGGTGGATGAGGTATGACAGCACTACTATATACGGAAACAAATGGTTCAGGCACAGCCGCAGAGTAGGCGGAGGTCCGATTCAGTTTATGCAGCACTTCTATAACATGGAGTTTGTTGACGCTGTAAAATATCTTTTAAACGGCGAGGAGGGGAAGGTATTCACTCAGGCAGAACATAAGCCGGAGGTAAAACCTGAATTTGTGATGCCGGAGCTGTCAAAGAATATGCGCAGAACCTTTGCGTATCTCATTAAAACACGAAAGATTGATGCAGATATAGTTCAGTATTTTGTGGATGCGAAAAAAATCAGGGAAACGGAAAAGTACCATAATGTTGCATTCTGCGGATACGATGAAAACGGCGTTATGAAGCAGATGCACCTGAGAGCAACCGAGCCTGACAGAAAATTTTTCTATGACGTAGACGGCAGCGATAAACAATATTATTTCAGGCATATAGGC
>CAZBXN010000119.1:0-4880 GCA_964496015.1 uncultured Lachnospiraceae bacterium
GTAGGACTACCGAATGTAGGAAAATCAACGCTGTTTAACGCGATAACGCAGGCGGGCGCGGAAAGCGCAAACTATCCGTTCTGCACGATTGAGCCGAATGTCGGCATAGTGGACGTGCCCGACGAAAGGCTTGACAAGCTCGCCGAAATGTACAACCCCAAAAAGGTAACGCACGCGTATATTGAATTTGTCGATATTGCGGGACTTGTTAAGGGCGCGTCAAAGGGCGAGGGACTCGGCAATAAATTCCTGTCGCATATCCGCGAGGTTGACGCGATTGTTCATGTTGTGCGCTGCTTTGAGGACACGAATATCACGCACGTTGACGGCTCGATTGACCCCGCGCGCGATATTGAAACAATAAGCCTTGAATTGATTTTCTCGGATGTTGAAATAATAGATAGACGGATTGACCGCACGAAAAAGCTCATGAAGGGCGATAAGTCGCTCGCGTCGGAGCTTGCGCTTTTGGAAAGGGTAAAAGCGGCTTTGGAGGACGGACTTCCTGCAAGAAGCCTTGAATATAATGATGACGAGGCGGCGATAATGAAAGAAATTGCGCTTATATCCATGAAGCCCGTTATTTATGCCGCAAACGTCGCAGAGGACGATTTCCAGAAGGGGATTGAAAACAATCCGTTTGTTAATAAAGTAAAGGAAATTGCCGCGAGAGAGGGCTCGGAGGTTATGCCCGTAAGCGCGAAGATTGAAGAGGAAATTTCTCAGCTTGACGGCGAGGAAAAGGCTATGTTCCTTGAAGAGCTCGGCATGTCGGAATCGGGACTTGACAGGCTTATAAAGGCAAGTTATACGCTGCTTGGTCTTATCAGCTATTTAACGGCAGGCGAGCCCGAGGTCCGCGCGTGGACGATTAAAAACGGCACAAAAGCGCCGCAGGCGGCAGGAAAAATCCACACCGACTTTGAAAAGGGCTTTATACGCGCCGAGGTTGTGCATTATAACGACCTTATGGCGTGCGGAAGCATGACCGCCGCAAAGGAAAAGGGACTTGTCCGCAGCGAGGGCAAGGAGTATGTCATGAAGGACGGCGACATTGTGCTGTTCAGATTTAATGTATGATAAAAGGTGAGATAATAATGGATAATATGCTGTCGGTAATTATGCCGATTTATAATGAAACACAGATAGCCGTCGGCGTTGAGCGAACAATGGGCGTGCTTAAAAAAGCAAATATCCCGTACGAGATTATTCTCGTGGACGACGGCTCAAAAAATAACGCGTGGAACGAGATGACCAACCTTACTCGCAAATACGACACTGTAACCGCTATCGCATTGAGCCGCAACTTCGGCAAGGAAAGCGCGCTTTGCGCGGGACTTGACAACGCGCGGGGAGCTTGCTGTATCTGTATTGACTCCGATATGCAGCACCCGCCCGAGATTATTCCCGAGATGTACCGTCTTTGGAAAGAGGAGGGCTATGAGGTCGTCGAGGGCGTGAAAAACGCGCGTATAAAGGAAAATCCGATTTATCGCTTTTGCGCAAAATCGTTTTACGGGATTTTAAAGAAAATATCCGATATTGACTTGCAGAATGCGTCGGATTTCCGCCTGCTTGACCGCGCCGCGCTTGATGCGTGGAAATCAATGCCCGAAAAGGAAACCTTTTTCCGCGGAATGTCCTCATGGATTGGGTTCCGTAGGACGCAGGTGTATTTTGACGTGGCGGAACGCGAGATAGGAACGTCAAAATGGTCGGTGAAAAATCTTATACGTCTTGCGATAAACGCGATTACCTCGTATTCGTCAGTGCCGCTGTATTTTTCAACAATGTTCGGCGTGCTGTTTTTGCTGTTTTTTCTGATAATGTTTATACAAACACTGTATATGAAATTTACGGGACATGCGCAGAGCGGATTTACGACCGTTATTATCCTGCAGCTTATTATCGGCTCGGTGATTATGATTAACATTGGTATTATCGGCATTTACATCAAGAAAATTTACGAGGAGGCAAAGAACAGACCTCGCTACATTATAAGAAGAATTGTTAAGGGAGATAAAGATGAGCATATTGAATAACATATTCCTTTGGGCGGCGATTATAATTGCGGCTATAGCCCTTTACAAGGAATACGACACCAAATATTCAAAGAAAAAAACAGTCGGTGAAATTGCGGTATCGGACAGACTGTATAAAATACTGTTTATTATAACCGCTGTTATCGCGGTTTTTATCCGCGTGTATAAATTCGGCTCTGTGCCCGGAGGCTTCAATCAGGACGGCGCAATGGCTGCGGTGGACGCGAAGGCTCTCGCCGAGCATGCGACAGACCGTTTGGGTATGCACCTGCCCGTGCATCTGACGGCGTGGGGCTACGGACAAATGAGCGCGCTCTTGTCGTATCTGATGATACCGTTTGTTAAAATCGGCGGACTGTCCGCCGTTACTGCAAGACTGCCGCAGCTTATTGTGAGCCTTGCGGGACTTACGTGCCTTTATTTGTTTGTTAAAGACGCGTTCGGAAAAATTCCTGCGCTTATCGCGCTTATGTTTGCGGCGATAAATCCATGGCACATTATAGAGAGCCGCTGGGCGCTTGACTGTAATTTATACCCGCACTTTTTTATAATGGGAATTTATTTTCTGAATAAGGGACTAAAAAAACTTCGCTATCTCGTAATTTCTATGGTGATGTTCGGGCTTTGCATGTACTGCTACGGTATTTCAATTTACACAATGCCGCTGTTTTTGGCAGCGGTGTGCGCGTATCTGCTGATAACGAAGAAAATTACGGTAAAACGCGCGCTTATTGCGCTTGCGGTGTATCTTGTTATCGCTATGCCGTTTATTCTGACAATGGCGATAAATTTCTTTAAGCTTGACACAATAGAAACGCCGTTTTTCACAATACCGTATTTTCCCGACAGTATCCGCTCAAATGACATTTTGTTTTTCTCGGACAGCTTTTTCAAACAGCTTTCGCAAAACGCGAAATCGCTTTTGAATATAACGCTTTTGCAGAAAAAGGACTTGCCGTGGAACGATATTGAGGGCTTTGGCACAATGTATCTGTTTACAATGCCGTTTTTCGTGCTCGGGCTTATATCGCTTATTAAGGATTACCGTAAAAATACGGGCGCGGTTTTGATTTTGATGTTCCTTGCAACGGGTATATGGTGCGGGCTTACGACAAACGGCGTAAACGTGAACCGTCTGAACATCATATATTATCCGATTATGCTCGTTTCGGGCTTCGGTATATTATTTGTAATAAAGCAATTCAAGCTTTCGTCTTTTGGTATTGCGGCGGCTTATATTACTGCGTTTGTAATGCTGACGGCAACGTATTTTACATCATACGCGCGCGATATGGAGTATTATTTCTTTAAGGACTTCGGCAAGGCGGTAGAGTATATTGCCGATATTCCCTCCGATAAGGTCTATATTACTGCCGACAGTCAGTATGAGGGCGCGTCGAATGTCAGCGAAATACTTACACTGTTCTATCAGGATATTGACGCGGAATATTACAGGTCGCAGGAATTTAAGAATAAATATACGTTTGAGAGCATTAAGAATATAAAGGTAAACCCGAATGAAAATGCTGTGTACGTCGTAACAAAGGAGGATGTTCGGGACTTTAATCCGAATAATTATGAATTTAAACAGTTCGGCAGCTATTATGCCGTAACAAAGAAATAAAAGGAGCAGGCTATGGATACGCAAAACATACAAATCGCATATATCGGCGGCGGAAGCCGCGGCTGGGCGTGGGGACTTATGAGCGACCTCGCGTCGCAGGATATTTTGTGCGGCACGGTCAGACTTTACGACATTGACCGCGCGGCTGCCGACGCAAATGAGATTATAGGAAACAAGGCGCAGTACGCGGACGGCGCAAAGAGCGCGTGGAAATACAAGGCGGTGGATAGCCTTAAAGAAGCGCTTACGGGTGCGGATTTTGCGGTTCTGTCAATTCTGCCCGCAACCTTTGACGAAATGGCGTCGGATGTACATACGCCCGAAAAGTACGGAATTTATCAGTCCGTGGGCGATACCGCAGGACCAGGCGGTATTGTAAGAGCCTTGCGCACAATTCCCATGTATGTGGAAATTGCCGAGGCAATACGCGATTTTGCGCCCGATGCGTGGGTTATAAACTACACAAACCCCATGACGCTCTGCACGCAGACGCTTTATGAGGTATTTCCGAAAATCAAGGCGTTCGGCTGCTGTCACGAGGTATTTTCCACGCAGGAGCTGCTGTCAAAGGCGCTTGAAGAAATGCGCGGAATTAAGGACGCGCAAAGACATGACATAAACGTAAACGTTCACGGAATAAATCACTTTACATGGCTGTCGTCGGCGTGGTATAAGGACATTGATTTAATGGAGGTTTACCGTGAATTTGCCGATAAATATTATGAAACGGGATATATTCTCGACGAGTCCGACCACTGGATGAACAGTACGTTTGCATGCGCGCACAGGGTTAAATTTGATTTGTTTAAGCGTTACGGCGAAATTGCGGCGGCAGGCGACAGACACCTTGCCGAGTTTATGCCGGGGAAAATGTACCTTGCCGACCCCGATACCGTTCATGAGTGGATGTTTGGTCTGACAACGGTTGACTGGCGCAAAGAGGACTTAAAAAAGAGGTTAGAGAGAAGTAAAAGACTGGTAAGCGGCGAGGAAAAATTTGAGCTGAAAAAAACGGGCGAAGAGGGTGTTATGATGATGCAGGCGATATGCGGCGAGCGCGAGCTTGTGACAAACGTAAATCTCCCGAACATCGGTCAAATGCCCGATATGCCAATGGGCGCGGTAGTTGAAACGAACGCAGTATTCCGCCATAACACGGTGACGCCCGTATGCTCGGGATATATGAAAAACGAAATTGCCGCAATGGTGCTGCG
>CAZBXN010000120.1:0-4878 GCA_964496015.1 uncultured Lachnospiraceae bacterium
GATTGCTCCCAAATATGCCGACAGAAACGGCGGCTATACAAGAATTATGCAGTTAGGTCCAAGACGCGGCGACGCCGCTCCTATGGCAATTCTTGAATTGGTAGATTGATGCTTAAAAAACGGTTGACGGTATGTCAACCGTTTTTTGCACGCTAAGGCGTGCAGGGGAGGTTAATTATGATTTATACAATAAGTGTTGATGATTTGCTGACAAAGAAAAATTTATCAATCCCTGAATATCAAAGACCGTATAAATGGACAGGTAAAAATATATCTGAGCTTCTGGAGGATATAAATCATGCTGCGGACGGCTCTGTTGAATATTATATCGGAACCATAATACTCCATAAAGACAAAAATAAATTTGATATTGTTGACGGTCAGCAAAGACTTATTTCGTTATTGCTTATCAGATATTACTTAGATGAAGCTGATTTTAAATGCAGTCTTTTGGACAAAGCTTTCAGCAACAAAATATCTCAAAGAAATATTTATGAAAACAATATGTTTATCAGGGATTGGTTTTCAATGAAAAAACAATGCCGGGATAAAATTTTAAAAGCCTTTAAAAATATTTTAAAGGCAGTGGTAATTGAAGTCAATCAAGTAAATGAGGCGTTTCAGCTTTTTGACTCTCAAAATACGAGAGGCAAGGCACTGGCTCCTCATGATTTGTTAAAAGCATATCATTTGCGTGCCATGCGCAGCAGACCTTATGAGATGCAGCGTTCCGTAACTAAATGGGAGGCAGTCAGTGAAAAGGATATACGCGAATTATTTGATTTATACCTTTATCCTGTTTTGAATTGGTCACGCAGTCAAAAGACAACGTCATTTACCGCTAACGAGATAGACGCATATAAGGGGATTTCGGAAAATTCGGATTATACATATGCAAAAAGGGTAGGACATGCAATGCCGTATTTTCAAATGACAGAGCCGTTTGTTGAGGGACAGTGCTTTTTTGAAATGGTTGAATATTACCTTGAACTTCTTGAGGATATTAAGAATGAAATCAATACAAATAAAAGCTTTGAAGGTCTTTCTGAAATACTTCAATCAAAAGACAACTGTAAGTCGACAGGGTTTAATTATGTAAAAAATCTGTTCATTTGCGCGCTTATGTGTTATTATGATAAATTTCATAATTTTGAAGAACAAGCCGTGAAAAAAATGTTTAAGTGGGCGATGATGCTCAGAGTTGACCTTGAACATCTCGGCTTTGACAGTATCAACAAATATGCCGTCGGTGAAGATAATGACCGATATACAAATAATATTCAGTTGTTTTTTATTATAAAAAATGCAAGGGTTCATAGTGAAATCTCAAATTTACAAATAAAAGTGTATAGAAAAAACGGAAGCGCACAGGCAGACCAATGGAATGATTTATATAATGACATTCTTAATTTAAACGATAGGGGGGATAGCAGTGACGAGAACTGATAATGTTGAAGAGCTTTGCCTTCTTGGCAATGATAAAACGCAATTATTTGCAAAAGAAAAGTATGTTATTCCGCTATATCAAAGAGCTTTTGCGTGGACAGAAAAAGAAATTGAGCAGCTTCTTGAAGATATTATGGATATTGATGATGAAGAAAATTATTATCTGGGCTCGTTGATTGTCGCAAAGCGAAATAATTCTTATGAAGTCATAGACGGACAGCAGCGTCTTACAACACTGTATTTGCTTTTGAATTGTCTGGGAATTGAAACAGGAGATACACTATCATTTGAGTGCCGCGAAAAATCCAACTATACGCTGAAAAATATAATAAAAGCGGTCAATACAGAGCAAACCGCGTCGCTTGACACAGAAAAGCTTGAGCCGTCTATAACAGACGGTATTGATATTATACGGAAAAAGCTTTTAATAGTATCAGCAATGGAAAATACTGACATTGAACGGTTTAAGGAGCAGTTTAAGGAAAAGCTTGAACGTGTGCGGATTTACAGAATAGAAATTCCTGACCAAACAGACCTTAACCGATATTTTGAGATTATGAATACGCGCGGGGAGCAGCTTGAACAGCATGATGTTCTTAAAGCTCAACTTATGCGTCATCTCGGAGATGAAAAGGATAAGTTTGCGCTCATCTGGGAAGCAGTCAGCGATATGACGGGGTATGTTCAAATGCACTTTGATGTTGAAACGAGAAATACCTTATTTGGTAACACATGGAACGAATTACCTAACGCGGACAAGCTTCTGACTTCGGAAAAATCCCCGACAGCGGAAAATACGCGCAGTATTGCCGATATAATATCAAATAATACTTTTTCGGAAAGGGAGGAAGGTGTTTTTATTGAAAATAAAAACAGCAGCGACAGAGTAAGGTTTGAGAGTATAATTGAATTTCCGTATTTTTTACTTCACGCGCTGCGTGTATATGTCAGGCAGAAGGGCATTGTTTCCGCAAACGAAAAAGAAAAGCTTATTGACGATTTGCTTGACGATAAAAAGCTGACGGCAGCTTTTGATAAAGTAATAAAAAACGGACGGCTGAACGGAGAGAATCTGGATGAATCTAATTTTGCATGGGAATTTATAAACTGCCTTCTCAAATTGAGATTTTTATTTGACAAGTATATTATCAAAAGAGAATATAAGAATGAAAATTTAGACGGTGAATGGAGCCTTAAGGAATTACGGGCAGGCAAAAATAAACACGCATATTGCGTTAAAACGCCGTTTAGTAAAAGCGGAGAACATGAAAAAACAGATTTGTCAAGGACAAATTTAATGCTTCAGTCGTGTCTGAGAGTTTCGTATACATCTCCAAAGATTATGCACTGGATAACAAGGCTGCTTAATTGGCTGTATGAAGATAGTGTTAATGATTATGATAAACTTAACGAGTTTCAGATTGTTATAGAACAAAACGCGCAGGAAGCGGTTGCAGAGAACTTTCTTAAGCATAAAAAATACAATGACGGTGTGAATACACAGCATATTGTCTTTAATTATCTGGATTATCTGCTATGGAAAGAAGACAAGGATAAGGAGTTTGTGTTTGAATTCCGTAATTCGGTTGAACATTGGTATCCGAGAAATCCCTCAGAGGGTACGTTTGGTTCAAGGACGCAGGGGAATGACATAGACTTTTTCGGCAATCTCTGTATAATTCAGCGTAATATCAATTCAAAATTTTCAAATATGTCGCCTGAAGCTAAGAAGACGACCTTTAAGAATATGATATTAAATGGCAGCCTTAAGCTGAGGCTGATGGCTGAAAATACGGTATCTGCCGACAAATGGAGACAATGCTCAATGAAAAAGCATGGGGAAGAAATGATAAAAATACTGGAGAAAGCATGCAGTGAATATTTGCAGGATAAATAAATTTCAAAATCTCTTGTAAAAAACATGAAAATATTATATAATGGTTATAATATGTTTTCACATTAGGCTGAAGGGAGAGAAAACACAATTATGAAAAGCTTTGACATCAGAACAAAAATATATTTCGGCGACAACGCGCTTGACCGTTTGTCAGAATTGCCGTACAAAAAGGCGCTTATTATAACAGACCCGTTTGTTGCAAAAAGCGGAATGTTACAGATGATTACATACCGTCTGAATGACGGCTACACGGAATTTGAAGTATTTTCGGACGTTGTGCCCGACCCGCCGATTGAGAAAATCATGGAGGGCGTAAAGGCAATGCTTGAATACGAGCCCGACTGCGTAATAGCAATCGGCGGCGGCAGTGCGATTGACAGCGCAAAATCAATCCGCGAATTTGCCGTAAGGGCGTCAAAAAAGGAAACAGCGCTAATCGCAATCCCGACGACCTCGGGAACGGGTTCGGAGGTTACAAGCTTTGCGGTAGTATCAGACCCTGCGAAGGATATTAAATACCCGCTCGTGTCTGACAGCATGCTGCCAACCGAGGCAATCCTTGACGCCGAGCTTGTAAGAAGCGTACCCGCCAACGTAACCGCCGATACTGGAATGGACGTTCTTACGCACGCTATTGAGGCGTATGTGAGCATTAACAACAACGAATTTTCCGCCGCGCTTGCGGAAAAGGCGATTGAAATATGCGGAACATTTCTTCTGCGCTCGTATCTCGACAACAACGACACGCACGCGCGCAAGAAAATGCACGTTGCGTCATGTCTGGCGGGACTTGCCTTTAACAGCGCGTCGCTCGGCTTAAATCACGGTATTGCCCACGCGATAGGCGCGAAATTCCATATCCCGCACGGACGCGCGAATGCTATGCTTCTGCCGCACGTAATCGAATACAATTCGGGAATAAACAAACATTCAAAAAGTAAGAAGGAATATCCCAAATGCGTTGAAAAATACGTCAATGTCGCAAAGCTGCTGGGCGTGAACAACTTCAATGAAATTACGACTATACGCGCTCTTGTGGGCTGGATACAGTTCATGATGAAGGAAATGAATATCCCGATTTCAATTTCGCAGTGCGGAATTGACAAGACCGAGTATATGAACGCTGTTGACTCCATGGCGGAAAAGGCTATTGCCGACGCGTGCACCGCGACAAACCCGCGTGTTCCGTCAAAGGCTGAGGTATGCTTGATATTAGAGCATTTGTATGAATAAAAAAATATGGAACAGTATGCAGACTGTTCCATATTTTTATGTATTGCAATAATTTCAAATGTTTGTGAAGTAAATTCCCGTAAGGTATTGCACTCCAAGCGATACGACAGTAATCATAACCCAGCAGGCAAGCCCCATTATTATAGGCTTTCCGCCTTTCTTTATAAGGTTTACAATATTTGTATTAAGCCCGATTGCGCACATTGCCATTGCAATAAAGAATTTAGCAAGCCATTTTGCGGCAGGGATAAAATCAGCATTGTATGCTGTTGTAAAGCCGTTTGCGGGAATAATGCTCATTA
>CAZBXN010000121.1:0-4742 GCA_964496015.1 uncultured Lachnospiraceae bacterium
CAAAGTACCTCAAAAAGAAGCTCGACAATGAAATGTCGCACAGCGAAAAGCCCGACAAAGAACAGTATACATATTATGTAAGCGACGATATATCAAGCTTTGAGGAGCTGGGCGGAATTTTCCTTGAACGCGAAATTAACGGACAGGTGAATAAAATTGACATTGAAAAATACTGATAATTCCGATAAATATAAAATAACGGTTACAAATCTCCAGACCATAGACGGGGAAACGGACACGATAACCGAAACGGCATACGGAGCATATTCGGTAAAAAACAATAAAATATATATCCGCTATAAAACGGAAAACGGCAGAAGCTCAACGCTTATAACTGTTGACGATAAATCCGTCACAATAAAGCGGAGAGGCGAAAACACCTCGTCAATGACATATGAAAGGGATAAAAAAACGGAATTTGAATATCGGACGCCGTACGGTGCAATTCCAATGGAGATAGACACGCAGAAAATCGTAACGGCGTTTTCGCCAAACGGCGGAACTCTTAAAATCGGCTATATAATCAAAACAATGAATGATAAATATAAAAACAATATTACTATAGATGTTACGGAAAGGTGAGTTTAATGAAATTAAGAAAAATAGCGGCGGCAATTACGGCTTTGACAATCGCAGTGTCCTCCGTGACGGTATTTGCCGCGAAAGAACCCGCAGAAAAGGATATTGAAATCGGCAGGGAATATGTATTTTTCGACCAGATTGCGGAATTTGTCAGCGAGGCTTATTTAAAATCGGGGCTGGACAAAGAGGACATAAAAATTATGGGTCTTTCAAAGCTGCTTTCAGAGGACGAGGAAACGGTTACAAAGCTTTTAAAAGCGACTCTTCAAAGTCTTGACCCCTACAGTGATTTTTTTACCGCCGAGGAATACAGGGAATACATAAACCAGATAAACAGGACATTCTACGGTATAGGCGTCACCATAAGAAAGAGCGGTCAGTATGTTGAAATTACGGGCTTTGTAGAGGAGGGCGGAACAGCTCAGAAGTCGGGATTTTTGGCGGGAGATAAAATCGTTAAGGTAAACGGGGCAAACGCTGTCGGAAAATCTATTGACGAGGTTAGAAGCATGCTTGTCGGAGAGCTTAACACAACCGTCAGCGTAACGGTTCTCAGAGAAACGGGCGAGGCTGAAATAACCGCGCCGCGCGTTGAGGTAAGCCAGAGCACCGTAACAGGCGGTATAATGGAGGGAAATATAGGCTATATCGTGATTAAATCGTTTGGCAAGGATACTTTAAGCGAATTTAATTCGATAATAAACAACTTTAACGATAATAATGTAAAAAAGCTTATTCTCGATTTAAGAGATAATCCCGGCGGGGTTGTGGACGCCGCGACGGGAATAGCGAAGGAGCTTATCCCGAAAGGCAAGGTTATTACCGTTTCCTACAGGGACAATAAAAATAATAATGTCGAATACTCAAATCTTGAAAAAGCGCCGTATGATATAATCGTTCTCGTAAACGGAAATACGGCAAGCTCCTCTGAAATTTTAGCGAGCGCAATTCAGGATTCGGGCGCAGGCGTACTGCTCGGCGAACAGACCTACGGAAAAGCCGTAATTCAGCAGCTTTACAACATAGGGGACGGCTCGGTAATCATAAAGCTTACGACAGGGCAGTATCTCACGAGAAACGGCAATGAAATCAACGGAGTGGGACTTGAACCCGATATTTTTGTTAAGAATTATACAAAGCAGATAGACGCCGCGCAGTATACGCCTTTTGATTTTCAGCGCAGGTTTGCGATAGGTCAAAGCGCGGACGCGGTAAAGGCGGCAAAGGAACGTCTGAAGCTTTTGGGATATTACGCAGACGATACGGATAACACCGTTTTTGACGAGCAGACGAAGTCCGCAATACAGGCGTTTCAGGAAAAAGAGGGGCTTGCCCCGTCGGGAGCGCTTGACGTAGTTACGCAGATTAAGCTGAAAGAGCAGTTTGAAAAGCTTGAAACCGTTGTGGACAAGCAATTGCAGACGGCGTACGAAAAATTCGGCGGAAATCCCGAAAATCTGTACAAATAACCGAATTTATAAATATTTGAAAAAATCTGTTGAAATGTAAAAAAAAATATGGTATAATACACGCTATGTGATAATAAGAGGTATGCAGAAGCATATCAAAAGGAGGACATAAATCAGTGAAAAAGGAACAAATCGAAAAAAATCTTGTAAAGCTTACATTTGAAGTCAGCAGAGAGGAATTTGACAAAGCGATTAACAAGGTTTACGCAAAGAACGCAAAGAAATTCAATATCCCGGGCTTTAGAAAAGGTCACGCGCCCAAGGCTATTGTTGAAAAATATTATACGGAGGCTGTTTTTTACGACGACGCGGTAAATCTTGTACTGCCCGACGCGTGTGAAAACGCGGTAAAGGAAGCGGAGCTTGACGTTGTCGCAAGACCCGAGATTGACGTTGAAGAAATCAAAAAGGGCGAGCCTGTCGTATTTACGGCGCTTGTTACAACAAAGCCCGAGGTTAAGCTCGGCGAATACAAGGGTATAGAAGTGGAAAAGATTGACTATACTGTAACAGACGAAGACGTTGACAAGGATATTGAGGCGGCGCGCAATAAAAACGCAAGACTTATATCCGTTGACGACAGAGCCGCTGAAAACGGCGATATTCTTACGATTGACTTTGAGGGCTTCTGCGACGGTAAGCCGTTTGACGGCGGAAAAGGCGAAAATTACGACCTTGAACTCGGCTCGCAGACGTTTATCCCCGGATTTGAGGAACAGCTTGTCGGCGCGAAGCTTGACGCGGACGTTGACGTAAACGTAACCTTCCCCGAGGAATATCATTCAAAGGAGCTTGCGGGAAAGCCTGCGCTGTTTAAGGTAAAGGTAAAGGATATTAAGGTAAGAGAATTACCCGAGCTTGACGATGATTTCGCAAGCGAGGTAAGTGAATTTGACACGCTTGAAGAATATAAAAAGGACACAAGAAAGAAGCTTGAAAAAGCGGCGGAGGATAAGGCGAAGGCTGAAACCGAAAACGCAGTAGTCGAAAAGGCGATTGAAAACGCGGAATTTGAAATTCCCGACGCTATGCTTGAAGCGCAGATTGACAATATTGTAAGAGATTTTGCGCAGAGATTGTCATATCAGGGCATGAATTTGGAAATGTATATGCAGTATACGGGTCAGACTCCCGAAACCTTCAGAGAGCAGTTCAAGGGACAGGCAAAGCAGCAGCTTGAAGGCTCGCTTGTTCTTGAAGCTATCGCAAAGGCGGAGGCTATTGAAGCGGGACCCGAGGAAACGGAGCTTCATCTTGTCGATATGGCGAAAAAGTATAATATGGAGCTTGATAAGCTTAAAGAGCTTTTGAGCGAGCCCGAAATGGACGGCATAAAGAACGAGATTAAAATACAGAAAACTGTTGAAATGCTCGTAAATAACGCCGTTGTAAAATAAATAACCGAAAGGATTTGAAACTATGGCTTTAGTACCAATGGTAGTTGAACAGACAAACAGAGGCGAGCGTTCGTATGATATTTATTCAAGACTTTTAGAGGACAGAATAATATTTCTTGCAGACCAGGTAACGGACGCGACTGCAAGCTTGGTTGTCGCGCAGCTTTTGTATCTTGAATCAAAAGACCCCGATAAGGATATTCAGTTTTATATTGACAGCCCCGGCGGCTCGATAACGGCGGGTATGGCGATTTTTGATACTATGCAGTATATAAAATGCGATGTGTCAACTATCTGTATCGGTATGGCTGCGAGCATGGGCGCATTTTTGCTTGCCGCGGGACAGAAAGGAAAGCGTTTCGCGCTTCCCAACAGCGAGGTTATGATTCATCAACCTCTTATCGGCGGCGGCGGTTTGAGCGGTCAGACTACCGATATTCAGATTTATTCAGAGCATTTGGTTAAAACTAAGGAAAAGATGAACAGAATTTTGGCGGAGAGAACGGGTCAGACATATGAAAAGGTATGCGACGACACGGAAAGAGATAATTTCATGACGGCAGACGAGGCAAAAGCTTACGGCTTGATTGATGACGTAATCATGCCGAGAAACTCAAAATAATCGCTATAGGAGGAAGTTACCGACATGGATAAGAACGAAAAGCATTATTGCTCCTTCTGCGGAAAATCTGAAGACGAGGTGCAGAAGCTTATATTAGGTCAGGGCGCTTATATATGCAACGAATGTGTTGGAACCTGCAATATGATTTTGGACGCTATGCCCTCCGCTTATTCGGACAGCTCGGATTTGCCAAAGCCAAAGGAAATAAAGGAATTTCTCGACCAATATGTAATAGGACAGGAAAAGGCAAAGCGGATTTTGTCCGTTGCGGTGTACAATCATTATAAAAGGATTGAGCACGCCGACAGGGCAAAGGACGTGGAACTTCAAAAGAGTAATATTCTGATGATAGGTCCGACAGGCTCGGGAAAGACTTTCCTTGTTCAAAATCTTGCGAGAATTTTAAACGTGCCGTTCGCAATCTCGGACGCTACCGCGCTCACGGAAGCGGGATATGTCGGCGAGGACGTTGAAACGATACTGCTAAAGCTTATTCAGGCGGCAGATTATGACGTTGAAGCGGCGGAGCACGGAATAGTATATATAGACGAAATTGATAAAATTGCAAAGAAGTCCGAAAATGTGTCGATAACGCGCGATGTTTCGGGCGAGGGCGTTCAGCAGGCACTTTTGAAAATGCTGGAGGGAACGGTTGCGTCCGTACCGCCGCAG
>CAZBXN010000122.1:0-584 GCA_964496015.1 uncultured Lachnospiraceae bacterium
GCAATCATGCCGATGCCGCCGCCTGTCGGGGTATGGCTGTCAGAACCTATAAGCGTTTTCCCCGGCACGCCGAAACGCTCCAAATGAACCTGATGACAAATGCCGTTGCCCGGGCGTGAAAAATAAATACCGTGTTTTTTGCAGACGCTTCCGATAAAACGGTGGTCGTCCGCATTTTCAAAACCGTTTTGCAGCGTGTTGTGGTCTATGTATGCAACTGAACGCTCCGTCTTAACCCTCGGAACGCCCATAGCTTCAAATTCAAGATATGCCATTGTACCCGTCGCGTCCTGCGTAAGTGTCTGGTCAATTTTAATGCCTATTTCGGTACCTTTTACCATTTCGCCCTCAACAAGATGCGCCGACAGTATTTTCTCGGTCAAAGTAAGTCCCATAAGTATTACCTCCAATTTTTATTATGTTTATATTTTATACAATTTTTGTGCGGTTGTCAAGAAATTTACCGTATTATAACACACCAAATATCGCCTTAATTCATATTGTATTATTGTATATTTTATTAAAGGAGCAGATATTATGTTTGGTGTAATATTTTTATCTGTAATTTCATTTTTTGCGGCAAT
>CAZBXN010000122.1:594-4733 GCA_964496015.1 uncultured Lachnospiraceae bacterium
GAATATTTTATATTTTAAGCGAGCTTGCAAGCCGAATTTTAAACACCGAACCGTCGTTTGTAATTCTTACGGTAAAAAACAGAGAAAATGAGATTGAATATTCGGTTCGCTCACTTTTAAAAAAATATCCGCTCAGCGAAATTATAATTATAGATAATCATTCAAGCGATTCAACTCCCGAAATCGCAAGACGCATGGCGAATATGTACGAAAGAGTACATATAAAGTAAAATCAGGCGCAAAGCCGCAGTCTGTAAGCTATTCGCTGAAATATTCGGTTATTCCGCCAGCTACGGCTTTGCCTATCGCGTCACAATCATTTTTCAAAATTGACAAGTCCGCGCCGTTATCGTAAAAGCCTATTTCAAGATAGGCACAAAGCATAGGCGCTTTTTGAAACAGTATCAGGTATTCCTCATTGTCTATTCTGCCGTTTGAATATGCGTTAAGCCCTGTATCGGACACAATTTTGTCATTTATGATTTTGCCGAGCCTGTTGCTGTTTGACGCATAATTTTCATCACGGTTCATTGCGTAATAACCGTTCGCTTCATTAAGCGCGATATACGCGCTGCCGCTGCCGCCGCCCGCGTTTGAATGAATACACACATAAGTAGCCGCGTTTTCCGCTGCGGCGTTTTCTATTCTTTTCGTGATTGACGGATTTTCAAGCGAGGCGGAGTTGTTTTCGTCGCGGCTCAAAATAACAGTATATTTTCCCGTTTCTTCGAGGAACTGTTTTGCTGCCTTGCAGATTGAAAGATTTATGTCGGGCTCTGTACTTCTGTCGCCGTTTTCAATCGGATACCAGCATTCCTTTGGCTGAGATTTACCGTCGTTTCCGTTACAGTCGCTGCCGTATTCGCCGTTTGACCAGTGCCGCCATTCTCCCCATTTGCCGTTATTCTGCGTCCAGCCCTCCGCGCTCTTCTGCTCGTCCGTCATAGCGGAGGAGTCAACGCCGTGACCGGGGTCAAGGAATATTACCGTCTTGTCTAAATCGCGGGCTTTGTTGGTAAACGCTTCACCGCTGTTCGGATTTACCGTTATGTCCGACTTATCAGCCTGCGCCATTTCAAGCAGTACGTCGGCAAGTACAAATATTTGCCCGTTATATTCCAAAGTCTTTAATTCCTTGCCGTTCATTATAATGCGCGCGTCTTTGGGAAGCGTAAAGTTTCTTTCACGCATTTTAGACGGTATATTTCTGTATTCAAGCTCAATTTTATTTGTATCGCCCTCGTCTGACACCTTCGGAATATATCCGCAGTCTATCAGCTCGTCAAACAAAAAATATGACCCTTTATCTTCCTTACCTGCCGTATTTTTGTCTGACCTGTTTATACGGTATGTATTGATATAGCCTTCACCGAGCGGTATTGAGCCGTCCTTTTCCATGGTGAAATCATCTTTTTTATTTCCGCATGATGTCAGCATAATTATCATTATTAAAAATAATATTGCTTTTTTCACGTTAATTCACACAATCCTTCTATTATGTTTTTTATAGCGTCGCTGTTATTGTCAACCGTAACATAATCCGCAATTTCCTTTACGGACTTTTCGGCGTTTTCCACAGCGAACGAGATGTCAGCTTCTTTAAGCATGTCTATATCATTCATGTTGTCGCCGACAGCCACGACGGTTTTTGCGCCCGATATAGCTCTCAGTTCCTTTAACGCTATCCCCTTTGACGCTTCACCCGACACAATATCAAGGAATTTCTTTCCGCTTCTCACGGCATATCCGCTGTCATAATCGCGGCGGTAAATCGGCTCGTAATAATCAAGCTGCTTTTTTTCGCCTATCAGCAGATATTTGACCCACGGCTCGTCCCACACATGGTCGGGAACGCCGAAAACAATGTCATAATTTCTCTTTTTAAAACGCTTTGTTTCAAAACATTCACGGTATATATAAATTGTTTCATTGCTGTAGATTTCAAGTCCGAGTTCGGGCATATCCTCATATATCCGCTTTATTATGGGCTTTCGGCTATCCTCGATAAATTTCTCACTAAGCGTTTTACAAGTCTTAAAATCGTAAATCTGCGCGCCATTATGTAAAATAGCGGGCGCATTTATGCTGAGCCTGTCCGCAAACTCGCGCACAGCCTTGTACATTCTGCCCGTCGCAACAGTAAACAGCCCGCCGTTTGCCGTAAAATAATCTATCGCTTCCTTGTTCCCGTCCGAAACCTTATGCTTATTTGTAAGAAGCGTCGCGTCCATGTCGGAAACAAGCAAATATCCGTCAAATTTCATTTATTTCCTCCTGAAATCTTTTTGTATATTCTATAAGCTCCTCTTTTTCGGCGTCCGATATATTAAACAATACGCCGAACGGCTTATCGAATTGTTTTAAACGCAGTAATTTCAAATGATTATTCACAAGCTGAATTGCGTCGCCGCTCCAGCCATATGAACCGAAAACAAAATACGGCGTGTTTTTCATTGTAATTAAATCGAGCAGCGTCAAAGCGTCCCAAATTTCACGCGGCGCGTTTTTATTTATTGTCGGCGTTCCGATAACAAGCGCCTTTGCGCTGTTTATTATTTCCGATACGTCCCCAGTTTTCATCAAGTCAACACATTCGGCATTTTTCAAAACACCGCTTATTATCCGCGACATTTCTCTTGTCGCACCGTAATTTGAGCAGTATAAAATTACCGTTTTGTCTTTTTTCCGCGGCTCGCTCAATTTTTTATACATTTCAATCGCTTTATCGGTAAATTCTGTTAATTTATCGCCCTCGGCAGGATAAATCGCCCTTATATTCATTGCTTCTATCCGTTTTGTCATTGTATTCACAAACGGCGCAAACGGCGCGAGGTTATTGCGATAATATTTATCTGTACCGTTGCCGTTTTCCGACGAAAACGCGTTTCCCGAAAACAATATTCCGTCCGTGTAAGTCATCATGCTGTCGGGCGACGGCAAATTCGGCGTCGTCAAAAATTTAAGCGTCGCTCCCCCGATATTCAGCTCCGAATTATCCTTTGCAATAAATCCGTTAAAATCGGTATTTGCGATTTCTCTGAGATTACGTATTCCCGCAACCGTCGCAAAAACCTTAATATCGGGATATACTTCAAGAAGTTTTTTAAAGCTTCCCGCGTTATTCGGACATGTGTTGTTAAAAACAGCGTAATCTACCCTGTCTGTCAATTTCCCGATGTTTTCTATGTATTCGTCCGCGCAACCCGCTGTAACTCCGTCAATCAGCGCGGTTTGTCCGCCTTTTATCAAATACGCGTTAATATTGCCCGTGCCGACAGAAAATATATTGTTTTCCATTTTATTCTCCTATTTGCAAACGATTGACGCCCAATCCTTGCGCGTGTTAATTTCCGCAATTTCAAAGCCGTTTTCAATAAGCGCGGCTTTTACCTCGTCAAGCCTGTCCGCAATTATTCCCGAGGTAATAAACACGCCGCCCTGTTTCATGTATTCCTTTGCTTTCGGCGCAAGCGCGATTATTACGTCAGCTACAATATTAGCTGCCACGACCTCGTATTTATCCTTATTTATTTCCGTCTGTATTTCTGTATCTGATATTACGTTGCCCGCCATTACCTTGTATTTATCGCGTGTAACGCCGTTTCTGGCTGCGTTCTGATATGCGGTATCAACGGCGTTCGGGTCAATATCAACCGCGACTGCCTTTTCCGCGCCGAGCAAAAGAGAAATAATCGACAATATTCCGCTGCCGCAGCCCAAATCGAGCATTTTGTCGCCTTTTTTCACGTGTTTTTCAAGCGCTTCAAGGCATAACTGCGTCGTATAATGCGAGCCTGTACCAAAGCTCATACCCGGCTCAATATTAAACACAATCCTGTCAGTCGGCTCTTGAAGTTCTTCCCATTCGGGCTTTATCAGAAGCTTTTCACCGATTTCCATGGGGTGGAAATACTGACGCCAGTTATTTGCCCAGTCCTGTTCGGTCATATTGTCTGTTTCTATTGCAAGTCTGCCGTACTCGTTGTCACTGTCAAGCGTTTTAAGTTCATCAAGCGTTGATTTTATCGCTATCATAAGCTCATGACCTGCGGCGTCGTCGCTTATGTACGCTATAACGCGCGTTTCACCCGATTTTTCCTTTATTAAATCCTCGTCCACATAGTCCCAGTACTGCTTAT
>CAZBXN010000123.1:0-4675 GCA_964496015.1 uncultured Lachnospiraceae bacterium
AATCCTTACCGTCCGCCGCAATCATAAGCTCAACCTTCTGCTTTGCCTCCGCTTCGGCTGACGGCAGATATACAAATTTAATATCACAATTCATCTTTTCTTCAAGAGCCTTTGTGTATAAATTGTCATCGTAATCCGTAACCAAGTTATTCTTCGGAATACCGACTGTCAAAGTTATTTTCTCCTTACATACAGGGAATTCTCCCGGAGGGTTCAAATTCTCATCCATAACATAAGCTTCATTCTCCGTAGTTGCAGCATTGTTTTTTTCTCCGCAGCCGCAAAGAGCCGTAACCCCCAGTGTTCCTGCCAATAAAAGCGATAGCCATTTTAAATTTCTTTTCATAATTTTCCGTCCTTTCATAAATAAAAATTTGTTATTTATCTTACTTATTCGCCGCCGAGAGTTCCGAACGAATAACCGTTATTAAGCGGTTTCATTTCGTGCAATTTCCACACAAACAGTTTAATTGTATATCTCTCCGTAGGAATAGGTGTAAAATCAAGGTTTAATTTATAATTACCGTTTTCTGTGATTTCCGTAATTTTTGCCGTAACAAGCTGCCTGTCTGAATTGTAGACAGCGGCTAAAATGTGCTCGCCGCCCTCAAATTTTTCAAGCGCGATGTCTGCCGAAACCTCTGCTCCGTTTTCTGTCAGTTTTGCCGACTGTTCGGGTGTCGGACTTACTGCCGGAGTTGCCGTTGGCTCTGTTATCGGACCTGCCGTCGGAGTTGCCGTTGGCTCTGTTATCGGACCTGCCGTCGGAGTTGCCGTTGGTTCTGTTATCGGACCTGCCGTCGGAGTTGCCGTTGGTTCTGTTATCGGACCTGCCGTCGGAGTTGCTGTTGGCGTTGTTGTCGGCTCAGGGCTTTCCTCCGCAGCTTCAGAAAATTCAATAACTGTTTCAGCGTCTTTTATTTGATAAAGTCCGTTTTCTGTTTTCTTTCCGTTGCATAATGCCGTTTTACCCTCGTCGGCAGTCAGTCTTAGCGCGCCCGCGGTATCACTATCCAATACGGCAGTACCGCCGTTTCCTGCTTTAACCAGATAATCATGATATGATTTAAAGACATTCCAGCCTGTGGTATCGCCGATTTTATTTTTCCATTTATCATAAGTACCGTCTGCAAAAATCAAATATGAGGCTTCATCCGTTTTATTGTCAGCAATTCGGCTTGCCGCAAAAATTCCTGAATTATCCTTATTGCCGCTGCTTAATCCTTCGCCTGTAATCAGATTTGCATTTTTGCCAATCCAAACGGCGGTTGTACCATTTACATAAAAATCGGACCCCCATGAACCCGTCCAGTCATTATAGCAGCCGCCGAAAATGCGACGCGTTACCTGTCCGCCCGATATGGCAATGTGGGTGTTTCCCGTCATACTTTGGCTCATTGAGCCTCCGAATATTCCTTCAACACTGCCGCCTGTCATATTTATGTAGGTATCGCCCTCATACACGGTAGTCTTATCAACTGTACCGCCGTACACATTCATAACCCTGCCGCCCTCAATATTTATGTGTGTAGCTCCGCCTTTTACATCCGTTCCGTTTCCCGAACCTCCGCCGACTACATACGCAATCGCCGCATTGTCCTTAATTGTTATATAGGTTTCTCCTGCTACTTCGGAACCGCTGTACACACCTCCGCCGAACACTCTCGAATCATAATAATTCTGCGAACTGTCCTCTACTGAATATTCACTGTTTACCGTCCCGCCTATTACAATATGTGTATCGCCGTTTACGGGAGAATTCCAGCCGCCGCCGTAAATACGTCTGTAACGTCCGCTGAGAAGCGTCAAATCCGTGCTTTCGGCTGTATTATTAACCGTATTGCCGCCAAGAATGTCGATAGGCTCCGTCATAGTCAGCCCTTCGCCCATCACAAGCTTGTTTCCGCAGGCAAATATGCGGGTTGCTTTATCATTTATGGTTGGCGCAGGATTTGTAACAAAGTTCAGATTTTCAAATCTTGCAGGACCGCAAATCCTTAAAGAAACGATTTCGGTTAAGTCGATACCTCCCTCAGCAGCTCCCGTAATCGGGTTTCGTCCAGTTACCGTCAGACTTTTTGGGGTATTCCAGCTTGAAACACGAACTGTATCAAGTAAAACTATGGTATCTCCGTCCTCTGCCAGCTCAAATGCCTTCTGCACCGTATTTACGGGAGAAACTGCGCTTCCCGTTCCGTCCGCGCTTCCGTTTGTACCCGATACATAATAATATTTACCCGTATCCATATGTATCGGTAAATTGGAACGCAGCGTGTCTGTTTCCTGCATTATCGGCAGTTTCAGACTAAAGCTTCCGTCAGAATTTATTTTTTCCTGCGTTATGTAAGCAATATTCTCGGGGGCAGGGTCAACAGCCGTATCATTATTTGCCACTACCATGGCAGTCAGCCATTTCCCCACATTCCTGTCCCCAAACGTACCGCTGATTTCCAACGTCGCCGCCAATGCCGGTAAACAGCCCGAACATAATACCGCGCCAGCAGTAAACGCCGCTGTAATTTTCCTTATGGAATGTTTTTTTTTCATTTTTTGCTCCTCTCTTTCCGATTTCATTTTTATATTTTAATTATACAAAATTCTAATATAATCCGCTATAAGAAAAATCGGAAATCAGTAATAAGATTGCGAACACCGACGGTTTTATGCGGTTTCCCGTCATTGCAATGACGCGGTATCTGAAAATATTTTCTCTGTATCCGATGTGACGGCAATAGTAATTTTATAAATTTTTTTACCATTTTTATCCACTTCTCCACTCTCGGAAATATCTATCATCTCGCCTTGAATTACATTCGCCGGATTTTCTTTGTTCTTTATTTCTGTTTTTCTGCCGTTTAGGTGAAGCTTTGGAGTTATATGCAAAATTACCTGAATAAACAAAACAATTAAGGTCGCCGCACCCCCGATTAAATACATACCTGCGCCTATTGCCATTCCTATACCTGAGGTTGCCCAGATACCCGCAGCCGTTGTCAGTCCCGTTACGGTATGTTTCTGTACAAAAATCATTCCCGCACCCAAAAAACCGACGCCGCTTACTACGCCCGACGCAATACGCGACGGGTCAATTTTCATTAAACCGCCGTACATTGTCATGACGTCCGAATACGCATATTTTGACAGTATCATCATAAGCGCGGACGCACATGCCACTACGCAATGAGTACGTACTCCTGCTACTTTGGAACGGTTTTTTCTCTCGTAACCGATAAGTCCTCCGCATACAGCCGCTATCACCAAACGGATAATATATTGAAACTCCGTTAAATCAATCATTTTTATCGCTCCTTACAACTTCAACAAGCATATTTTTATTTCCCTTATATATAAAAGGACGTACCAAAACAAATACAATGCACTGTACTTGTTTTGATACGCCTCCAATTCTATGTACCATAAACATTGTATACACACAATATTTATTCCTCAAACATCCTCCAAGGCACATCAACCGTTGTTTTATTGGTTATCATATCGTATATGTGCGTCAAGAGAGGAAATTGTTTTATATCTGCTTTTCCATTCTGCTCCATCTTCTTTAACGCCTCAATCACCACTCTTGTAATTGCCACAGATTCCAGTGTAACACCCCGCAGTTCTTCAGCCGCCTGAGCATATGTAAGCCCGCGCCCGAGTAAAGTACCGATTTTTCTGGTTCTTCCTCCGAACACCGTAACATAAAGGTCGCCTGCCCCGTACAGAATTTGCTCCTCCTCGCCGCCTGCAATTTTCAGCAGGCGGTACATTTCACGCGTACTTTGTGCAAACAAGCCCGCCTGTTGGTTATATTCCTCCTTGCACCCGATACCGTTTTTGCTTTCCGTCAAGCCAATTGCAAGAGCAACTCCAAGCGCATACGCATTTTTCATTGCCACAGCCGTTTCCACTCCTATAACGTCTGTAGAAAGATTGATATGATAATAATCGGTTGACAGCATTTCTTTAATTTTTATAAGGTCATCCATGTTATGTCCGCAGAATGCGACTACCGTATCATGTCTGTCAGCAAGCTCAAAGCTTATACATGGACCTCCCACAGCATTCAGCGATAATCCGCAGCAGTCCTGTTTTGCCGAAAGATAGTCAGGCAGTGAAATCAATGTTCCGTTCTCCAAAGCCCGCAAGCCTTTTGTTACAGATAAAACGGGCAGTGTTTTCGGGATATTAGGCAGTACTTCCTCACCAAACCATTCAACTCCGAAGCTGCTTACTCCTCCTATCAGCAAATCACAACCCTCAAGCGCTTTACCAAGCTCCTCAATCTGATAATACTCTATATTGTCAGGTAATTTACGCTTTAAAGTAATGTGCCGGCCGCTTTTTTTCGCTTCTTCAATAATTTCACGGTCAAGCGGAGTGCCGACAATTCTCACTTTATGCTCGTTATCCGACGCAGGAATACTCATTGCAGAACCCATCATTCCTGCTCCTACAATTGTAATTACAGCCATATTTTTTACTCCTTTTATCTCATTTTCAGCTCATTAAGAATTTCAATCGCCCGTTTTGGGTCGTTTGCCGTAAACAGCACCGCTCCGCGCTCTGCTGCCATACGGTAAGTGTCAATATTCTCCTCGTGGTAAAATACCCACGGTTCTACTCCGCTTTCCAAGGCTTTATCAAAATGCTCCTTGTCCGCTACGATTTTTTCATT
>CAZBXN010000124.1:0-4646 GCA_964496015.1 uncultured Lachnospiraceae bacterium
TCATCAGAATAGCGCAGTCGATACCGACGTTATACGGCGACTCCTGTATAAACTTCTTCCACCACGCCTTTTTTACGTTATTTTTAAACTCAACGCCCAAGGGACCGTAGTCCCAGGTGTTGGCAAGTCCGCCGTAAATTTCGCTGCCCGGGTAAACATAGCCGCGTCCTTTGCATAGCGCGACAATTTTGTCCATTGTCTTATCAGCATTTTTCATCATTGTCATGTACTTCCTTTCAAATTTTCATAATATATAATAGTTTATAATTTTTATATGCGTTTGTCAAGATATACGCGCGTAAAATTTGCCAAAAGCCTCGGACAAGCGGATAAAAGGACAGCCTTTGTCCCCAAAAAAGTGGATAACTGCGTGGATAGAGTGGATTGAAACATTGCCGTAACAGACGCGTAATCTAAATTATACCGAATTTATATATTTGTTATATCGTTGTCAATATCCGTTAACTTTGACGGCGTATTTACAAGCCCGATTGTTTTAAGGTGCGACAGCTCGCTTTCGTTGTCGGGCTTGTCGCCTTCGTCTGAAAAAACCTGCTTTATTTCAATTCCTTCGGGATTTATAAATTCAAAAAAGCCCGCTTTTTGCTTTATCAGTTCATTTACAACCATTTTCGCGACAAGCCTTCCGCCTATGTCGTTCGTGTGCGTGTAATCTCTGTCTGCGCCGTTACCCCAAAAGAAATCCCACGCTTTAACGGGTCCCGCCGTTTCAAAATATTCCGTAGTCCGCGACCACAAATCCACAAACGGAACGCGCATTTCCTCCGCGACCGATTTAACCGCGTTTCTGTATTCGCCCAAAAGATTTAAAAGCGTGCCGTCCTCTTGGAAAATTATGCGGTTAATCGGCGAGCATAAAATCGGATGCGCGCCCTTTTCGCGCGCAAAATTCACAAAATAACGCAGATTGTCCGCATATCCGCCGAAAGCGTCCAAAGCCTCAATCTTCTGGTCGTTATGACCGAACTCAATGACAAGATAATCGCCCGCCTTGATTTTATCGGCAAATGCCGTGAAATTTATATCCTTAAAATCCTGCGTTGACGAGCCCGACTGCGCGTGATTTGACACGGCAATACCCGTTTTTAAAAACTGCGGCAGCATCTGCCCCCAGCCGCAATATGTGGATTTTGGATTGTACGGATATTCCGCGGGCTGGTCGGTTACGGTGGAGTCGCCCGCAATATAAATTGTAGGCGTTTCAACAGGCGAAACCGCCGCGGTTGCCGTAATATTGCCGTCGCAGAAAATATAAATCTTTGCTTCCTTTATGTTCTCATAATCGCAGTCGCGCTTGTGAATGTCGCAGACGTTTATATTAAACGTGAGGTCTTTTTCGCAGCCGTTTTGGATTTCGATATTCGGCGTCATAAAGCGGCGGCTTTGCGAAAGTATCGAAAAAACCGTGTCCTCATGCGCCTTTACGGTGACGTTTACCTCATAATTTCCGTTGGGAACTGGAATTGTAATACACAGCGGTTCATTTATCATTTTATGCGTCCCTTTCTGTACGCGTCAACAAGCGCGTGCAAGTCGTTGATTTTTTTGCTTAACATTTTTCCCGTGTCGGTGTCCTCGACAAGAAGCCGCTTCGGCGCGAGTTCAATTACGTCAAGCGTTGAATAAATGTCTTTTTCCTTTTTTATCGCGCTCGCGACCGATTCAAACGCGTCATGTGCGCTCAGAAGCAGACCGTGTGAATTAAACAGCAGCGTGTAGCCCGCGATACCCGTCTGCGCCTGATATGCGCGCGACAGACCGCCGTCGATTACCAGCAGCTTGCCGTTTGCCTTAATCGGACTTTCGCCCTTTTTCGTCTTAACGGGAACGTGACCGTTTATGATGTGCGCGAAATTATCGGGATTTATTCCGAACTCGCGCAGAATTTTATCGCAGGTTTCGGGCTTTGTGACGAGGTTGTAATATTCGTCTTTTATTTCCGTCCATGTGCTTTCGTCGTCGATAAAATACCGCTCGAAGCTTGTCATTTTATTCTTGCCGTAAACGGGCGAATAACAGCCGCACCATAAAAACCACAAAAAATCCTCGCCGTATTTCTTCTCGGGCGAACCGTTTTTCGCAAAATACCCCTCGCGGGCAATTTGCTCGGCTTTGTCGAGCAGACGCTTGCCGCTGACCTTTTCGCCGCCAAGCTCTACCTCGGTAAACGAGCCGTCGGGGTTCATGGGAATACAGCCGTGATATAGCAGATTGTTGTTGACCGCGAGATAAATACTGCCCTTTGCATAGATAAATTTAATATGCTTTTGCAGCTTTTCCGAGTGAAGGAAGGACGAGCGCAGAGCCTCCATAAGCTCCTGTTCCTCCTCCGTCAGCTTATACGGGTCTTTCGGGTCTATTGTCGGGAAATTCGCGTCCTTTAATTTATACGTTTTTCCCTCTAATGTAATCGTGCCGTTTTCATAGTCAATCTTATCGAGCAGTAAATGATTATCCATTTTAAACTCGGGGTGATTTTTGATAATCTGTCCCTCTAACTTAAACTGAATTATGTAAATCGCCTTGTGGATTTTCGCCCAGAAATTCGTGTCGTGCTGAGTGATTGACACGCGGTTCGGGTTGCGGGGGATAAAACATTCGCACGGGTCGTCCGAGTACGTTTCGAGCGCGAAAACCGTCAGCGGACGCATATTTATGCCGTAGCCGTCCTCTAAGCAGTCAAAATTTGAATATTTCGTGGAAATGCAGACGACGTTTGCGATACACGCAAGACTTCCAGCCGCCGCGCCCATCCATTCAACGTCGTGGTTGCCCCATTGAATGTCAACGCTGTGATAATGTATAAGCGTGTCAAGAATTATATCGGCGCGCGGGCCGCGGTCGAAAATATCGCCGATTATATGCAGTCTGCCGATTGCGAGATTTTGAATAAGCTTTGAAATATCAACTATAAACGCGTCCGCCTGACCCATTTCGACAATGGACGCGATACATTCGTTGTAATAGCCCTCTTTGTCCGAGCCGAAGTCGGTGTTCGCGTGAATAAGCTCGTCTATAATATCGCCGAAGGTTTCGGGCAAAAGCTGTCTTATTGCCGCGCGCGTGTACTTTGACGCGACGACGCGGCAAATCTCGATAAGGCGGTAGAGCGTTATTTTATACCAGTCCTCAATATTCGGAATTTCGCGCTTTATGAGGTCAAGCTTCTGCTCGGGATAATAGATAAGCGTTGACAGGATTTCGCGGTCGTGTTCTGACAGCGTGCGGCTGTAAATCGAGGTGATTTTGTCCTTGATAACGCCCGACGCGTTTTTCAGAATATGCAGAAACGATTCGTATTCGCCGTGAATATCGCTCATGAAATGCTCGGTAAGCTTCGGAAGCTTCTGATGTGACTGAAGCGTTATAATTTCCGAGCACGCCGATTTAATTGTCGGATATTTTTCCGACAGAAGCTTTAAATAATCAATATCATAGTCCATTTTTTTACCCCTTTCATATTATCAGTGAAGTTATAAACGCCGCCGCTGCCGCCGCTCCCGCGGCGGGAAGAAGCCCCGCGTCAAAGAATGCCATGATAAACGCGGCGGCAAAGCCCGCGGACGCGGAAACGACCGAACCCGTGCTGTAGAAAATCGCAGGGAAAGTCATCGCGCCCAGGACAGCGTAGGGCATATAATAAAGAAACGATTTTATAAACCGCGACTTAATTTCTCTCTTGAAAAAGCAAAGCGGCAAAGCGCGGATAATATATGTGACAACCGCCATAATCGCTATCGAAACAGCCGTTTTCATGAATTATCCGCCTCCTTTTTCGGGAAGAATACCGCGCCGAACGCGGAAGCGGCAATCGCCGTAATAATAATCGCCCAGCCCGAGGACAGCCATTTTGCGCCGTAATACAATAGACAGCTTAAAGCAACCGCAAACGCCAGAACCGCGAGAATACCCCTGTCCTTCTTCGCGGGCGGGACAAAAATCGCGATAAACATAGCGTAAAGCGTTATGCCAAGCGCCGAAATAACGGACGGCGGCAAAATGTTGTTTGTAAACGCGCCCAAGACCGTGCCGAGAACCCAGCCCGCGGTGGGCGACGCGATAAGTCCCGCCATAAGCGGAAAGCTGATTTTGCCGTCCGTTGTTGACGCAACGGTGTAAATTTCGTCCGTGATACCGTAGGATAAAACCGCGCGTTTTATAAACGGCATTTTTTCAATTTTCTGCGAAAGCGCGAGCGACATCAGCATATATCGGATATTTATAACAAGCGTAGTAATGCCGATTTCCGCGAAGCCCGCTCCTGCGGCGATTAGGCTCATTCCCGCGAACTGTCCCGCCGAGGTAAGATTTGTGAGTGATATTATAATTGCCGCCCATGCGCTTAAACCGTTCCCGACGGAAAGCATGCCGAACGAGAACGAAACGGGTATGTAGCCCAGCGCTATAGGCAGTCCGAGCCGAAGCCCGCGTATAAAACCGTGTGATTTCATTGTAACCCTTTCTGTTGTATAAATTTATACTTACTATTATATAACCAAAAACCGTCAAAATCAAGACAATAATCAGAGTAATTGAAAAACAATACTTTTTGTTCAAAAATCCGACACGGTTACCACTGTTTTTTTACATTGTAATATTTTTGTAAGTATTGTATAATAAAAATA
>CAZBXN010000125.1:0-4634 GCA_964496015.1 uncultured Lachnospiraceae bacterium
AAAGGACATATAATAATGAAGAAATTTATTGCATACATATTGACATTTGTTCTCGCGGCAGGATTGCTTGTCATGCCCGTTCATGCGGAAAATAATCTTTTGGCGTTCCCCGAAGCGGAGGGCGGCGGAAAGTACACAAAGGGCGCGAGAAACGCGTCTAAAATTTCCGTTTATCACGTGACAAGTCTTCTTGATGACGGCGAAGAGGGAACACTGCGCGACGCGGTATCGAAAGAGGGCAGAATTATAGTTTTTGACGTGAGCGGTATAATAAATCTCAAAAGCCGTCTTGACATTAAAAAGAACAATCTGACAATTCTCGGTCAGACCGCGCCGGGCGACGGCATAACGATTGCGGGTTATGACGTGCTGCTCGGCGATAATATGGATAATATTATTATCCGTCATCTCCGCATTCGCCCGACCGATGTACAGGGCGGTGAACCCGACGGCTTGGGCGGCAGGTGGCTCAGCAACATAATGATTGACCATTGTTCGGTGTCGTGGGGCGTTGATGAAATGCTGACGGTTTATTCGGGTTCTTTGGAGAACGGCAAAGAAAACGAAAACAAAGCACCGAAAACGCAGTCTGAAAATGTTTCGGTACAGAACTGCATAAGCGCGGAGAGCCTGAGAATGTCAAATCATTTCAAGGGCGCGCACGGCTACGGCGGAATTATCGGCGGCACGAACGCAACATACCACCACAACCTGTTCGCACACCACGACAGCCGCAATCCGCGTCTTGACAGAAACTTAAAATCAACCGATATGGTAAATAACGTCATATACGATTGGGGCAACAACAGCTGTTACGGCGGCGAACCGTATTCGTATCACGCGTGGGCGAGATATTCAACGCCCGAGTACGCGTCAAACGTAAATATACGCAATAACTACTATAAATACGGTCCGTCCACAAAGCAGAGCATACGCTCGAAAATCTTTGAGGCGACAAACAGCGGTAAGGTGACATATACCGACAGCAACGGCAAATCGCAGATGTCGAAATCAAATATATTTGTCAGCGGCAACTATGTTTTCGGAAACGACGCGGCGACGCAAAACAACACCGCAAAAGAAGATTATGTTATGAACCGCGAAAAGGTAAATCTGATTAAGAACCCGATTGGTATGGGCGAATATGAAATACCGCCGCAGCTGGCGGAGGACGCGTTTGATTACGTTATGGAAAACGTCGGAGCGACATTGCCAAAACGCGACAGTATTGATGCGCGCATTGTAAACGACGCGAAAAACGGCACGGGCAGAATTATAAACGGCATAGCCGAGGTCGGCGGTTTCAGCGGAATAAAATCGGAAACAAGAAAATTTGAAATTCCGTCCGACTGGAAAAGCGCAAACGGAATGGGAAGCAAGAAGGAAACGGATATTGCGCCGTCGGGATATACGTGGATTGAGGAATATGTAAACGATTGGACAGCCGCGCAGAGTACGCCGTCAAATCCCGATATTACCGTAACCTCGCCGTCAATTGCGGACACGTCAAAGACGACCGATAAAACAGGCGGTAAGGGCTTCTGGACTGTTGCGGACGAAAGCGAGAGTGTGAAATATTCCGCGTCCGCAACGGCGAAAACAGGCACGACAATATCAAAAATAGAGCTGTATGACGGCGAAGAATTGATTGATACGGTAAACGGCGATAAAATCAATAAGAATTTATCATTGAAAGCGGGAACACATTATCTGACGTCAAAGGCGTACAACAATAAGGGTGAAGCGACCACCTCGCCGACCTCAATTGTATATGTGACTCGGACGGACAGCGCGATAGACGGCGGCAGCGTTATTGAAATAGGTAAAACGCCGTATCAGGGCAAAAATGCGGTATGGACAGATAACGGAAAATTATATATTGCGGGCAGCGGTCTTATAAACGGAAAGTCGGACGCGTTCAGTTACTGGAAGCACCCGACAAACGGCGATTTTGAGTTTTCCGTTAAAACCGAGAGTATTCCAAAGTATGAAAACGGCGCGCTTTGCGGTATTATGTTCCGCGAAAGTCTTGACGACAATTCAAGAATGGTAATGCTTTCCGACGGCTGGAAAAAATACGGCGAAAATATTCAGCTTATCCAAAGGACGGAAACAGGCGGCAATATGACGCTTAACTGGCTGCGCGATAAGAGCGGAAACGCGGTTGAAAACAACAGCGATTATGACACAACAGATAAGGATAAAAATCTCGCGCCGCCCAAATATATGAAAATTGCAAGAAGCGGCGACAAGCTTACAATGTCAGTATCAAATGACGGAAAAACATGGACGGATAATATCCGTCAGCCGCTTACGGTCGATATATCGGGCTGGAGCAAAAACGCGTATATAGGTCTTGCGGTTGACAGCATAGCGGGTAGCTCAAGCGAGGCAAGCCCGATGCTGCCGTGGTATTCAATAGCCGCGTTTTCCGATATAAAAACGAGCGGTCTGGATAATGTCACGGAGCTTGCGACACCTGCGCCGTCGCCGAGCGCGACACCCAATCCCACGGACGCTCCGACAGCAGAGCCGTCACCCGAGGCGACAGACAGTCCGACAGCGGAGCCGTCACCCGAGGTGACTGACGTTCCGTCAGAACCGACGGCGACGCCGATAACTCAAAAAGCAATGTATGATGCGAGAAAGCATCAGGCGGTTATATATTCCGCCGAGGACAGAACGGCAGCCGTGATTTTTGTCTGCTATGAGGACGGTAAGCTGTTTAATGTGAAAATTAAGAATAATCAGGAATTAAAAACAGGCGTAAACGAAATCCCCAAGCCCGAGGATTTTGACGATACAAAGGAAAATGTGAAGGTTTATGTATGGTATTCGCTTGAAACAATGATACCTGTAATGTAAGACTGCCGCAAATTCAATCAGGCATAAAATAAAAAAAGCTTTCTGTTTAAGAAAGCTTTTTTGTTATACATCATAATGATATGACCCGAGAAATTTATAAAATTCAGTGTGATGTTAAAGTATGTAAAGCGAAAAGTATATTTTTGCGAAGTCGATATTTCCGTCAATGTCGATTAAAAATACGTATGTACCGAGGTTGGTCTTTACGGGACGCGACTCGATTTTTGTCATGTTGACTTTGGACTCCGCGAGCAATTCCAGCGCGCTGTAAAGACTGCCCGGCTTGTTTTCGAGCGTAAATGCGACCGAGGTCTTGTCACGCTCCGTTACCGTCAGGCACGGCTTTTTTTCGATTATGACAAACCGCGTTGAATTGCTGTCGTCGTCGCCGCAATTGGGAATTGCGATTTTTAAATTATACATTTCTGCCAAATTCGGCGAGCCGATACACGCGATTGTGCCGTCGCCCGCCTCGACGATTTTTGCCGCCGCCGCAGTGGAGTCGGCAAACTCGACTTTCAAGTGACTTAGTTCATTTGACAACAGCGCGGAGGATTGCCCTATAGGCTGCGGGTGCGAGGTAACGACTTTTATATCCGCAAGTTCCGCGTCTTTTTTTATCATTAAATTCTGACTGATTTTTAAAACGTATTCGCCGGTTATATACAAATTCACATCAAAAGCAAGCGCGTCAAGCGTGGTATTGATACTGCCTTCGATTGAATTTTCAATAGGCACAATAGCCTTGTCAATATCACCGCTGTCAACGGCTTTTATTGCGGCATGAATTGTCGGAAATTCGCGGAGCTTCGCTTTTCCCTGCGACCATTCCATTGCCGCCTGATGTGAAAATGTCCCCTTTGGACCCAAATAACCTAACATTTTAATATCCTTTCTTTTATGCGGAATTTACAGCAGTGTTTTATTTACCGCCTTGGCTATGGGGTCAAGCTCTTTCATAAGCTTGTCGAAGCGTTCGGGAGTAAGCGACTGCGCGCCGTCCGACGCCGCCTTTTCGGGGCAGTTGTGAACCTCAATCATAAGACCGTCCGCACCTGCGGCAATCGCGCCCTTTGCAACGGCGGGAACATATCTGTATGTGCCTGTGGCGTGGCTCGGGTCGGCGATAATCGGTAAATGCGAAAGCTCCTTCGATACGGGTATCGCGCTTATGTCAAAGGTGTTTCTCGTAGCCGTTTCATATGTTCTTATTCCGCGCTCGCAGAGAATGACGTTTTCGTTGCCCTCCGACATTATATATTCGGCAGCCATAAGCCATTCCTCCATTGTGCTTGCAAGTCCGCGCTTTAACAAAATCGGCTTGTTGCATTTTCCGACTTCTCTTAAAAGCTTAAAGTTCTGCATATTTCTCGCGCCTATCTGCATAATATCGGCGTATTTTGCGACAAGCTCGACGTCGCGCGTGTCAAGCACCTCGGTACATATCGGCATACCGAGCTCCTGACCGCTGTTATACATGATTTTAAGACCGTCGCCTTCAAGTCCCTGAAACGAATAAGGCGACGAACGCGGCTTAAACGCGCCGCCTCTTAAAATGTTCGCGCCCGATGCCTTAACTGCGGCGGAAACCGCGGTAAACTGCTCCTGGCCCTCAATTGCGCAGGGTCCCGCAAATACGGCAAGCTGCTTGCCGCCGACGGTTATTCCGTGACCGACGTCAATAACCGACGGCTCCTTGTGAAGTTCCTTTGACGCCAGCTTATACGGCTTCATAATCGGAACGACATTTTCAACGCCGTCCATGGTTA
>CAZBXN010000126.1:0-4602 GCA_964496015.1 uncultured Lachnospiraceae bacterium
TGAACGGCACTTAATTGTCAAGCGGTTCAATCAGAATTACCGATTACGAATTACAGCAGAAAATGTTCAGGTCGTTGGGACTTTCGGACGAGGAGATAGAAGCGAAATTCGGATTTCTTGTTGAGGCGTACAAGTACGGCGCAGCGCCTCACGGCGGAATGGGCATAGGTCTTGACAGACTCGCGATGATTATGTGCGGCGCGGAAAGTTTGAGGGACGTTACGGCGTTTCCAAAGGTGCAGAACGCGTCGGAGCTTATGTCGGGCGCACCCGGTGCGGTTGACGAGGAGCAGCTAAAGGAACTCGCAATTAAAATAATTCCCGATAAACAAGACTGATAAAAGTTTATATTTTGTTCATACAATTTTAATAGAACTGTGATATAATGTATGAGCCGAAAGAAATTCGGCTCATATTTCCGTTAAGAGGTGATAGGCATGAAATCCGTTAAGAATACAGTATTTATTGCTGCGGGTTCGTGTGTGCTTATCGCCTTAATTATTGCCGTGACGGTGAAAAATATCAGTTGGAAAGACAATAACTCCTACACGCTTTTTTCGGAGGACACTTCAAAACTTGATACGGTTTCCGTTGAATATAACGGCGAAACGGTCACGGCGGAAAATCTGAAGGACAGCGTATGGACGATAAACGGCAAGGATAGGAGCGAGATTGACAGCGCAAAGGCGTTTACGCTTGCAAGCACGGTATCAACCGTTATTTCCAAGGTGAAAATCGCGGACGGAATGAATAATTCCGCACAGTACGGGCTTGACAAGCCGCAGCTTACCGTGACAATAACAACGCTTGACGGACAGACGGCAAAACTCCGTGTCGGCGATATGGAAGAACGCACGGGGAATTATTATATCAGCCTTGACGGCGACAACAGCGTGTATACGCTCTACGGGTACAAGGCGGACATATTAAAGCAGCCCGTTGACTACTACGGCGATTTCAACCGTTTGAACATAAACACGGACGATATTATAAAAATCTCAATTTTGCACGACGAAAACGCTATAGAACTTGAAAAAAGCGGCTCGAAAACAAATACATCGTGGAAAATGACGCAGCCGTATAACGGCGGGGCAGATAAGGAATATATAGAAAACAATATATTAAATCCCGTAAAATCGCTTAATCTGAACAGGAGCGCGGATAACAAAACAGGCATAGACAATGTGTCAGCCGAGGTTAACTTTGAGATAAAGCCGTATGACGCAACCGCGGGAAAATACGGCGAAAATCACACCGAAAGCCTTGTTATAGGCGATATTGACGGCGATACGGCGTATATAAGCTATTGCGGGAAGGTTTATGCCGTCAAAACGGACGATGTGGATTTTATAAATATTTCGCCCGTGAATATGCTTAACAAGAAGCAGATGTTTGTAAATATAAGCCTTACCGAAAGCCTGACGGTAACAGCAAACGAAAAATCCGACACGCTGAATATTATCCGCGGGGACGGCGACGAACTTGAATTTGCGCTGAATGACGCGGCGGCTGATTACAAGACAGCGAAAAATATATACAGGGAAATGACCTCGGAGGAGGTTGACGGAATATATAAGGGCGAGCCGCTCGGCGATACGGTTTTACGGCTTGATTTTAAAGGCGTAAAGAAGTCGTACAGCGTGACGATTGAATTTAAGGATATAGGAAACGGTAACTGCGCCCTGCAAAAAAACGGTAAAATCGAATTTACGGTAAATAAAAATAAAATAGACGCTCTATTGAAAAAATGGAATGAGTTTGTTGAAAATCCGCAGTAATTTTTGCGGATTTTCTATTGCAAAAAAATGATGAATATGATACAATAATATAGAATTATTGTGTACTTTTTACATAAGGAGAGAGAACCCATGAAAACATTTAACACGACCGATATTCCGAAAACGAAAAGAATAGATTTGCTTTTGGAGGATTTATTTGCAAAAATGCCCGAAATCGAAACAGACCGTGCGGTATTGCTCACCGAAAGCTACAAGGCTACCGAGGGACAGCCGATAGTAAAACGGCGCGCGCTGGCGTTTCGTCATATACTTGAAAATATACCGATTACAATTCGCGACAACGAGCTTGTCGTGGGTTCTGCGACGAAAGCGCCGAGTAGCTGTCAGGTATTCCCCGAATACTCCTATGAATGGCTTGAAGCGGAGCTTGACACGGTGGAATTCCGCGAGGCTGACCCGTTCCATATTTCCGAGGAAAACAAACAGATTTTAAGAAACGTTTATCCGTATTGGAAGGGTAAGACGACAAGCGAGCTTGCCGCGTCGTATATGGCGCCCGAGGCACAGCTTGCGATTGACCACAATATGTTTACGCCCGGAAACTATTTCTATAACGGCGTGGGACATATCACGGTCGATTACGGCAAGGTAATCAAAATCGGATATAAGGGTTACATAGAGGAAATTAAGGCGGAACTCGCAAAATGTCACGTATATGACGCGGATTACGCAAAGCGTCATGAATTTTTGGAGTCCGCGCTTATTTCGTGCGAGGCGGCTATAACATACGCGCGCCGTTACGCGGAGCTTGCGTATAATATGGCGCAAAAGTGTAAAGACAGCGCGAGAAAACAGGAGCTTTTACAGATTGCAAAGAACTGCGCTTCCGTCCCCGAAAACGGCGCGTCAAGCTTTTACGAGGCTTGCCAGGCGTTCTGGTTTGTTCAGATGCTCATTCAGACAGAGGGCAGCGGACATTCAATTTCCCCGGGACGCTTTGACCAGTATATGTACCCGTATTATGAGGCGGATATTAAAAAGGGCGTTCTTACGCGCGAATTTGCGCAGGAGCTGCTTGACTGTATTTGGATAAAGCTAAACGATTTGAACAAAGTCCGCGACGCGGCGTCGGCGGAGGGCTTCGCAGGCTACAGCCTGTTCCAAAACCTTTGCGCGGGCGGTCAGACAGAGGACGGACGCGACGCGACAAACGACTTGTCGTTCCTTTGTATTCAGGCGTCGATGCACACAAGATTACCTGCGCCGTCTTTCTCGGTACGTATCTGGAACGGCACGCCGAATGAATTTTTAATTAAGTGCGCGGAGCTTACGCGCACGGGCGTGGGACTTCCCGCATACTACAACGACGAGATTATCATTCCCGCGCTTATGAGCAGGGGGGTAACCTTGGAGGACGCAAGAGGCTATAACATAATCGGCTGCGTAGAGCCGCAGGCTCCGCATAAGACGGACGGCTGGCATGACGCGGCGTTCTTCAATATGTGCAGACCGCTTGAAATGGTATTCTCAAACGGCATGGATAAGGGCGTTCAAGTCGGATTGCAGACGGGCGACGTGCTTGAAATGAAAACATTTGACGAATTCTTTGACGCGTACAAGGCGCAGATGAAATACATGATACGCCTTATGGTAAACGCGGATAACGCGATTGACGTAGCTCACGGGGAATTATGTCCTCTGCCATACCTGTCATGTATGATTGACGATTGCATTAAGCGCGGTAAAACCGTTCAGGAGGGCGGCGCGCATTATAATTTCACGGGACCGCAGGGCTTCGGTATTGCGAATATGACGGACGGTCTTTATGCTATAAAGACGCTTGTATATGATAAAAAGCTTGTGTCAATGGCGGACTTTAAGGACGCGCTTATTCATAATTACGGACGGGGACTTCCGCCCAAAGCCGCTAAAATCGCAACGCAGGAGGTTGTAAATAATATTGCGGCAATGGGTAAGCCCGTGACAAAGGCGCAGATTGAGGAAATTTGCAGAATGTTCCTGTCGGGAACATCATCAAAGGCGGATATTGCAAAATACGATAAGCTGCTTGACCAAATTGCCGAATTGCCCAAATACGGCAATGATATAGAGGAAATAGATTTATTTGCGCGCGATGTCGCGTACGTTTACACGAAGGAACTGCAAAATTACAAAAATCCGCGCGGCGGTATATTCCATGCGGGACTTTATCCCGTATCGGCAAATGTTCCGCTCGGCGAGCAGACGGGCGCGACGCCCGACGGCAGACTTGCAAACACTCCGATTGCGGACGGCGTAGGACCGCGCAGCGGTTCGGATAGGCTAGGGCCTACCGCGGCGGCGAACTCGGTTGCAAAGCTCGACCACGGTATCGCGTCGAACGGCACGCTGTATAATCAGAAATTCCACCCGTCAGCGTTGAGCGGAATGGAGGGTTTGCAGAATTTTGCGTCGTATATCCGCGCATTCTTCGACCAGAAGGGCATGCACATGCAGTTCAATGTCGTAAGCAAGGAAACGCTCCTTGACGCGCAGAAGCACCCCGAAAATTACAAGTCGCTCGTTGTCCGCGTCGCGGGCTACAGCGCGCTGTTTACAACGCTTTCACGCTCATTGCAGGACGATATTATAAACAGAACGGAGCAAACTTTCGGCGGCTGATAAAAGCTGCATAATACAATAAGGAAATAGCTAAAAATGGAAGATTATTTACAGGCAAGAGGCAGAATTTTTGATATTCAAAAATATTCAATTCATGACGGCCCCGGGATACGCACAATCGTATTTCTAAAGGGCTGCGCTTTGCGCTGCCGCTGGTGCTGCAATCCCGAGTCGCAGCGGTTTGATATTGAACCGATGATGT
>CAZBXN010000127.1:0-4527 GCA_964496015.1 uncultured Lachnospiraceae bacterium
CACTGGGCGCGAAGCAAAAAAATATAATGATGCAGTTTGTTATTGAAGCAGGAACGGTAAGCTGTATAGGCGGTGTTATCGGAATAATTTTAGGCGCGCTCGTGGCAGTCGGGGCGGGTAAGGTGTTGCTTGACGCAACCATTACGCCGTCCTTAGCTTCAATAATTATAGCGTTTTCGGTATCGGTTGCGATAGGCATAGGCTTCGGCTATCTGCCCGCAAAAAAAGCGGCGCAGTTAAACCCGATAGACGCGCTTAGATATGACTAAAGGAAGGAAATGGTAAAATGAAAAAAATAATTTCAGCCCTGCTCTCATGTATAATGATTTTCTCCTCCATATCCGTTTTGGCGGACAATAACAGGGAAGAGAATGTTATACCGCTGCTTTCGGAGCTAAAAATAATGGTGGGCGACGGAAACGGCAATTACCGCCTTGACGACTATGTGTCAAGGGCGGAATTTACAAAAATAGCGGTTGCCGCGTCAAAATCGAAAAATTCCGTTGCCGAGGGCGCAAAGGTTTCGCCGTTTTCCGATGTTTCATATAAGCACTGGGCGGCTCCGTATATACGCTGCGCGGTAACGGCAGGCATTTCCGAGGGCTATATTGACGCGACCTTTAAGCCCGACAACAGAGTATCCTGCGAGGAAGCCGTCACAATGCTTTTAAAGGTACTCGGCTACACCAACGACGATTTTGGCTTCTCGTGGCCCTACGGACAAATGGGACTTGCGGACAGCTTGGAAATGATGAAAAACGTGAACGCGAATATCGGCGACGAGCTTACAAGACGTCAGGTTGCGCGTCTTGTGTATAATACGCTTAACACGAAGATGAAGGACGCGCAGGCCAAGCTTATATCTATTTTTGACTGCGAGGTTATGAACGACGTTACAATTATCGCTTCACACAACGAGGACAGCTCGCTTGCGGAAAATAAGATTTTTACGACGGCGGGAACCTTTGAATTTGACGATAATTTTAACAGTGAATATGTCGGCAGAAAGGGCGATATATTCATAAAGAACGGTGACGATTTTGTTTCGTTTACGCCGAGTAACCGCGACAGCGGTGATTTTGAGAAATATGTAATATATTCGCTTTTGCCGAACGCCGTTATCGGCTACCGTGACGGAAGCTTTACGCAGATAGATATTACGGACGGAACGGCTTGCTATAAGGACAGTGTAAAAAGCAGTTACGGCGCTATAAAAAATGAAATGGAAATGGGCGATATACTGTATGTAAGAACCGACGGAAACAGCGTTGACTATGTAAGCTACGAAAAAGGTAATATGGAAGGTCCGATAACGGTTGCGGGCTCAAATTGGCAGTCCGGCTTTGGCATCAATCCGTCAACCGTTATCATGAGAAGCGGCAACAAGGTAACGGCAGACGATATTCAGAATAATGACATTATATATTACAGCGCGGATTTGAATATGGCTCTTGCGTATACGGATAAGGTGACAGGCGTTTACGAGAAAGCGTCGCCTACAAAGGACTCTCCCACAAGCGTTACGATTTCGGGCAGGGAATATAAGGTAGAAAGCATTGAAGCGTTTAACGACCTGTCGTCAAGCGGCAGCTTTAAATACGGCGATACAATCACCGCACTGCTCGGACGCGGCGGAGAGATTGCGGGCGTTGCGGGCGGAAGTGCGTCCTATTCGTCCTCTGACTGCGGCTTTATCATTGAAGCGGGCAAAAAGGACTTTACAAAATCTGACAATACCACATATTCAAGCTATTATGCAAAGGTTGTAACGCCTGACGGAACAGTAAACGAATATGCAACTGCAAACGATGTGAAAAGCTTTGTATGCTCTGTTGCAAGAATAAGCTTCAAAGACGGCAAGGCGTCAATCAGTATAAACAAAGACAACGGCAGGGTATCGGGTACTGTAAACGCGGAAAAGAATACAATCGGAGATACCAAAATGGCGGAAAATGTGCAAATACTTGACGTATCGGGTACGTATTCCGACGATATGCCGGGATATTGCAAAGTTTATCCGCAGAGAATTGACGGGGTAACGCTTAGCCCGTCAAATGTGAAATACTGTTCCCAAAACGGTGCAGGCGAGATTGACGCGCTGATACTTTCGGACGTGACGGGCGATACCTATACCTACGGAATAGTGGTAAACGGCGACAATGGCATGTATACGCTTGATGTTGACGGCGAACAGCGGACATATCAAACAAGCTTTTCAACAAGTCTGACAGGTCCTTATAAGCTGAAGATAGACGGAAGCAAGGTCGGCGTAATGACCAAAATCGGCGATTATCCGCAGACTATATCAAGTCTGACAAGAACCGAAGCCGTAATCGGCTCGCAGAAGTATCTTTTAAGCGATAAAGTAGTTGTATACAAAAAAGGCTTGTCAACGCCGTATATGAAAATACCGCTTGACGAGGCAATAAACGGCAATTACAGACTGACAGCGTATTACGATAAGCCCCAGAGGTCGGGCGGACGCATAAGAATAATTGTAGCGCAATAATATAAGCAATTAAACAGTTTTTATATGAAAATTGTATATGGAATGAATTTTAGTTAAGAATATTATTTATACTAAAATATATAAATATTTAAAGAAGGGAATTAAAATTATGAGAATAGCAGTAACATATGAAAATGGAAATGTTTTTCAGCACTTTGGTCATACCGAAAATTTTAAAATTTATGATATTGATAACGGAAAGATAAAGGGGAGTGAAATTGTTCCAACAAACGGCAGCGGTCATGGTGCTCTTGCGGGGTTCCTTGCGTTAAATAATGTTGATACGCTTATTTGCGGTGGAATTGGCGGGGGTGCACAGAATGCGCTTGCGGAAGCCGGAATAAAGCTGTATGGAGGAGTAAGCGGCAATGCTGATGAAGCTATAAAGGCGTTTCTTGATGGAGCACTTGCTTTTAATCCGAATGTGCAGTGTAATCATCATGACCACGAGCACGGGAACGAAAAACATACCTGCGGCGAACATGGATGTGGAAATCATACCTGTAATCATTAAACACAGCTTTTAATATATACGGTGAAATATGACTAAAAATACAACTATAGTAACAGGAGCAAGCGGCGGTTTAGGAAGGGAATTTGTAAAACTTCTTGTTGCAGACAATAAGATAGATGAAATATGGGATATTGCGCGAAATGAGGAAAAACTTCAGTGGCTTGTCAACGAATATGGGAATAAGGTCAAGCCTTATTCGATGGATTTATCCGATATTGAGCGCATAAAAGAATTTCAAAAGGTTATTTCAGACGCAGGAGTGAATGTTGTGTGTTTAAGTAACAATGCCGGATTTGCAAAATTCTGTTCATACGGGGATTAACCATTGATGAGTCTGTCAATATGATTGATTTAAATGTAAGCGGATTTGTTGCAATGGGACTTGTTTGTATTCCGTTTATGGATAGAGGAAGTCATATCATAAATATTGCATCTCAAGCATCATTTCGGCCATATCGAAACGGCTTATAACTTTTAATTTAATAACCGCAGTAAATACTGCGGTTATTAAAAATCTGTAGAAAAGTTATATAATTTGTTCTGAATATTTTATTATCCTATATGTATTTTATTTCGAGGGTGCTTAGTCCGCAAAATTTCTCTTTGCTTGGAGGAGGTAACGTGAGTGTATATTTGAGTTGTGTTTATGGAGCTGTGACCGAGTATTCTTTGTATGTATCGAATATCGACGTCTTCTTCAAGCAGCAGCGTTGCTACTGAATGTCTGAACATATGCGGAGTAATATGTATAGGTGAGGCAATTTGATTTTCAAGATTGGTTATTATGGTTCTGACGGATTGCTCAGAAAGCCGATTGTGACGGTTGTTCAGAAACAAATAGCCATTAGGACGGATATATTCTGAAAATGCAGCCATATATTTTTTTATAATAGCGATAACGTCATTGTTTTCTATTTGTATAATGCGTTCTTTTGCACCTTTTCCGAATATTCGTACAGTTTTTGCGGTTAAGTCTATATTTTCGGTTTTAAGCGAACATATTTCAGAAATTCTTGCGCCCGTAGCAAAGAGCAATTCTATAACGGCAGCATTGCGAACGGCATTTTTCTTTTGACAGTCCGTTGGCGCAGAAACTATACGCTGATATGAAACAGTCAAGAGTTGTCTTATTATATTTTCGGGAATTGTACGCGGAAGCCGAAGCGGTTCTTTAAATGAAGTATCTATTTTATCGAACGGATTAAATTCTATTATTTCTTCACAGTACAGATAGCGGATAAATGCTTTTAGAGAGGCAATTTTCCGCTTTATCGTCTTAGGTTTGTAGGTTTTATGCAGATGTCGAATATATTCCGTCAACATATTTTTTGAGATGGCGGCAGTATTTTTATAAGCAATAAATTGAGTTAAGTCAATATTATATGCTTTTAAGGTGTGCTTGCTTAAATTCTTATCTAAAGAACAGTGTTTTAGATATTTTTCTGTGTTTACTTCTAACATAGCAGTATTCTCCTTGCGTTTTCAATATTTTTGGTAGAATAAA
>CAZBXN010000128.1:0-4295 GCA_964496015.1 uncultured Lachnospiraceae bacterium
AAGGCGCTTATAAACAAGGGCGACAAGATTATCGTTGAAAGCCCGAGCTTTATCGGCAGCCTTAACGCGTTCAGAACTTATGAAACAGAGCTTATAGGCGTTAAGGTTGAGGACGACGGCATGAGCATGGAGGAGCTTGAAAAAGCGCTTAAAAATAACGATAGCGTAAAGCTGATTTACACAATCCCGACCTTTCAGAACCCGACGGGCGTTACAATGTCGCTTGAAAAGAGAAAGAAAATGCTTGAGCTTGCGTCAAAATACGACGTGCTTATTTTAGAGGATAACCCCTACGGCGACTTGCGTTTCTCGGGTGAGGACGTGCCGACAATAAAGTCGCTTGACACCGAAAGCCGTGTTATATATGCGGGCTCATTCTCGAAGATTTTATCCCCGGGTATGCGTCTTGGTTATATCGTAGCCCCTGCGCCTTTAGCGGAGAAAGTCGAGATTTTGAAGCAGGTGAACGACGTTCATACGCCTATGCTTACGCAGCTTATGTGCGTGGAGTTTATGAAGAAGTACAATATTGACGATTATATCGAGAAGAACAGGGAGCTTTACGGCAAGAAATGCAAGGCTATGCTTGACGCTATGGAAAAGTATTTCCCGAAGGGTAAAGTAAAATGGGTTGTTCCCGAGGGCGGTATTTTCCTCTGGTGCGAGTGCCCGACAATAACGGACGTCGCGCCGATAGTTGACAGATGTATCGAAAAGAAAGTCGCTATCGTGCCCGGTTCAAACTTTGCGACGGATATATTCGCTCCGTCGAATATGTTCAGATTGAATTATTCGTCCGCGACAATTGAGAATATCGAAGAGGGCATTAAGCGTCTTGGCGAAGTGCTGACGGAAATGCTGTAATACAGAAGGGAATGAAACAAATGGACGACAAAAAAATCATATTCTCGGGCATACAGCCGTCGGGAATGCTGACCTTGGGCAATTACCTCGGCGCGATACGTCAATGGGTAAATCTGCCGAAGGACTATCACTGCATTTACGCGATGATGGACATGCACACGATAACGGTTCGTCAGACACCCGCGGAATTAAGAAAAAGAACGCTTGATTTGCTGGCTCTGTATATCGCGTGCGGACTTAGCCCCGAGGAAAATACGTTTTTCATACAGTCGCATAACCCTAACCACGCGGAGCTTGCGTGGGTGCTCAACTGCTACACATACATGGGCGAATTGCAGAGAATGACGCAGTTTAAGGACAAATCTGCGCGTCACGCCGAAAATATCAACGCGGGACTGTTTACATATCCCGTGCTTATGGCGGCGGATATTCTGCTTTATCAGACAGATTATGTGCCTGTAGGCAAGGACCAGATGCAGCATATTGAGATTTGCCGCGATATTGCCGAGCGTTTCAACGCGATTTACGGCGACGTCTTTAAAATCCCCGAGGGTATGCTGCCGAAGGTCGGCGCGAATATTATGAGCTTGCAGGAGCCGACGAAGAAAATGTCAAAATCCGACCCGAACCCGAAAGCGTTTATTTCAATGCTTGACGATATGAACGTAATCGCGAAAAAGATTAAAAGCGCAGTTACGGACAGCGAGGGCGTTATCGAGTACCGCGAGGGCGACGAAACAAAGGCGGGCGTTAATAATTTGCTGTCTATTATGTCGGCGGTTACGGACAGGAAAATTGACGATATTGTAAAAGATTACGAGGGTAAAGGCTACGGCGATTTCAAAGCCGACGTTGCGGAAGCCGTGGTTGAAAAAATCAAGCCCATACGTGCGGAATTTGACAGACTGTCGGCAGATAAAGCGTATCTTACGGATATTTGCAAACAGGGCGCGGAAAGCGCAAGATGTATTTCACAACGCACGCTTAACAAGGTTTATAAGAAGGTCGGCTTTGTACAGCCGTAACGGCTTTATAAATTTCCGCATACAAACAGAATTTTAATCTAAGAGGAAAAAATTATGACTACTCAACAAATTTTATATATGATATTCGCGTTTATCGTGTCGTTTGCGTTCACGTTTGCGACAACGCCGCTTGTAAGACGCATGGCGTTCCGCATAGGCGGCGGCGCGGTTGATGTGCCGCGCGACGCAAGGCGAATGCACAAAAAGCCAACGCCGCGTATAGGCGGGCTTGCGATAATTTTCGGCTTTATGGTTGCGACGCTTTGCTTTGCGCAGCAGTGGACAAGACCGCTTATCGGAACTCTTGCGGGCGCGGCGATAATAGCCGTTATGGGCTTTATTGACGACTGCAAGGATTTACCTGCAAAGCTGAAATTCGTTATACAGATTATTGCCGCGCTTGTCGTGATTTTCGGCGGCGGCATAAAAATCAGCGTGTTCACAAACCCGAATGTGTTAAGCCCAAACCCGTATTGGGTGCTTCCCGAATGGCTGTCGGTGACGCTTACGGTAATCTGGATTGTGTTTATCACAAACGCGGTTAATTTCATTGACGGTCTTGACGGTCTGGCGGCGGGCGTAAGCGCAATAATGTCCGTTTCGCTTGTGTTTATATCGGTAAGAGTAGGCGAATATTCAATCGCACTTTTGGGTATCGCGCTTATGGGCTCATGCTTCGGATTTTTGCCGTTTAATTTCAACCCCGCAAAAATATTTATGGGCGACACGGGCTCGACATTTTTGGGCTTTATGCTTGCGACACTGTCCATTCAGGGCGTGTTCAAAAGCTACGCGGTAATCTCATTCGCCGTTCCTCTTGTTATGCTCGGACTGCCCCTGTTTGACGCGCTGTTTGCCATGATACGCAGGATTTTGCACGGTCAGAGCCCCATGGTGGCGGATAGGGGGCATCTGCATCATAGGCTTGTCGATATGGGCTTTTCGCAGAAACAGACTGTGTTTATACTGTACGCAATAAGCGGCGTGCTCGGTATAACGGCGGTGCTTCTCGCCGAAAACGGATTTCTGCGCGCGCTGCTGCTGCTTATATGCGTGCTTATATTGCTGTTTATCGGCGGAACAATGGGTAAAAACAGCTATGTTCATCAGCACCCCGACACGCGGAATGTGACTGACGACACGGAAGAACCTATCGCGGAGAATACAGAGGAAGCGGCTGAAAATAAGGGTGAAAATAAATAACGGAGGAATTTCAAGTGAAAAAATTAAAGGTTATGACGGTATTCGGGACAAGACCCGAGGCGATAAAAATGGCGCCGCTTGCCATTGAGCTTCAAAAATATGACGAAATAGAACCTATTGTCTGCGTGACGGCGCAGCACAGGCAGATGCTTGACCAGGTGCTTGAAATATTCGGAATTACGCCTGATTACGACCTCGATATTATGAAGGAGCGTCAGACGCTTGTGGGAATTACGTCGCGCGTTCTTGAGGGACTTGACGAGGTTATAAAAAAGGAAAAACCCGATATTGTGCTTGTTCACGGCGACACGTCAACGAGCTTTGTCGCGGCGCTGGCGGCGTTTTACAATCAGGTAAAGGTCGGTCACGTTGAGGCGGGGCTTCGCACCTATGACAAATATTCGCCGTTCCCCGAGGAAATGAACAGACAGCTTACGGGAAGAATTTCCGATTTGAATTTCTCTCCGACGGAGCAGAACAGACAGAATTTGTTAAAGGAAAATGTGTCTGACGATATAATTTATATCACAGGCAACACTGTTATCGACGCGCTTAAAACGACGGTAAGAGATGATTATGAATTTAAGGACGAATGTCTTAAAAATATAGATTTTAAAAACAGGCGCGTTATAATTGTAACGGCGCACAGACGCGAAAATTTAGGAAAACCGCTTGAAAACATCTGCAATGCGCTAAAGGCGATTGTAACGGAATATAAGGACGCGGAGCTTGTTTATCCCGTTCACTTAAATCCCGCGGTACGCGAAACGGTGTTCGGAATTTTAGGCGATACGGACAGGGTTCACCTTATAGACCCGATTGATGTTGAGGAACTGCATAACGCTATGGCAAGGTCGTTTATGGTAATGACCGATTCGGGCGGCATACAGGAGGAAGCTCCTGCGCTTGCAAAACCGGTGCTTGTTTTGCGCCGTGAAACGGAAAGACCTGAGGCTGTAAAGGCAGGAACAGTTAAAATTGCCGGTGTTGACAAGGACGATATTGTGCGTCTTGCAAAGGAATTATTGGACGATGAGGACGCGTATAATAAAATGGCGCATGCCGCTAACCCTTATGGTGACGGTGAAGCGTCAAGGAGAACTGCAGAGGCGATTTTATACGCCTTCGGCATGAGGGATAAACGTCCTGAAAACTTCTCCGTAAAATAAATAAATTAAGGCAAAGGAGGCGGGATTTATGGTG
>CAZBXN010000129.1:0-4277 GCA_964496015.1 uncultured Lachnospiraceae bacterium
TAAAACAAACGGCAGGCAGAGACGGATTGGGCGATTTTGCCCCTAAGTTTGCCGAATTAAACGACGATATTTTATTCGGCGAGGTATGGTCGAGAGAGGAATTGTCGCTGAAAATGCGTTCAATACTCACCATCAGCGCGCTTGTAAGCAAAGGCTTAATTGACAGCTCCTTTCAGTATCATGCGCTTACCGCGAAGAAAAACGGAGTCACAAAAACCGAAATGGCAGAAATTTTAACACATCTTGCTTTTTACGCGGGCTGGCCCAACGCGTGGGCGGCGTTCCGTGTTGTAAAAGAAGTGTATTCGGACGGCAATTCCGAAGAAATGCACGGCGGTATGTTCGGGCTTGGCGAACCAAACACAGCGTTTGCGCAGTTCTTTATCGGAAACAGCTACTTAAAGCCGCTTACAAACCCAAAAGAAACGGTATTTATTGCAAACGTCACCTTTGAGCCCGGCTGCCGCAATAATTGGCATATTCATCACGCATCAAAAGGCGGCGGTCAGCTGCTCTTATGCGTTGACGGCGAGGGCTGGTATCAGGAGGACGGCAAGGAAGCGCAAAGCTTAAAGGCGGGCGATGTTGTTACAATTCCCGCAGGCGTTAAGCATTGGCACGGCGCAAAAAAGGACAGTTGGTTCAGTCATTTAGCGGTTGAGTGTCCCGGCGAAAACACCTCAAACGAATGGCTTGAAACCGTAAGCGACGAAGAATACGATTGCCTCGGCCGCTCTTGCAACGATTAAGCAACTTTTATAATCGCATAAATAACAAGGCGGCACAATAGTGACAAAACGGAAAAAATGCTTACAGTCAAATATACTGTAATCCATTATTTCTGCACACAATGTCATTTTCATACATAGTATATAATACCTCGCATGAGGAATTTTTATTGTGAAAGGATGATTTGTGTGTTTTTTAATCGCCGTAAATGCAGAAGAAACAGAAGGCGCAGACGCTTCTTCCGCTTCTTTTAAATCACATTTTCTTACTTTTTAGCATATAATGACAACGTAAGGAGGTGTTTATAATTATGCAAGAAAACGAAAGCGCAAATTGTTGCTGTCCGAAAGAGCAGCACGTTCATGAGATTGTCGGCAGCACTTTTATTGCTGAACGCTGCGAAGATGCTCATAATCACAGATTTGCAACCGTTTCAGACGAAGCTATTCCGTACAAAGGAAGTCATGTGCACAACGTAAAATTCCGTACTGATTCCTATGACGGACATTATCATGAATTCTCGGGACAGTCATCTGTTGCTATACCTATAGACGGTGACAAGCATGTGCATTATGCAAATGCCTGCACATCTTCCGACGACGGTCATTCGCATGAATTCAAACTTGTTTCAATGCTCAATAACCCCATTGAGGATTAAATTTTTTCAGGCGGGATTTCCCCGCCTGTTACATAACAAATTTCATGTTTTATCTTTCTCCGCTTCTCTCTGCTGCCGCCGCTGATAGCCTTTAAGCAGTATGCGCGCTACAGCGTCAATAGCTTTCTGATGTTCCTCCTTCGGAGGGTTTGGATTTCCCGTCATGCGTATAACGCCCGTTTCTCCGAAGTGCATTTCCTGAACAATTTTATCTTCCGTAAGCTCTGCAAGTTCAAAACCCTCTATAAGCTTCATACTCTCCACTTCCTTTGTTTGATTGTATGTTATATCGGTTTTGTCCTATTCTGATTTTGTTTGCTTTTTCCCGATGTTGTATCATATACACTCCCGTTTTACAATAAAATTTTTACAAAGGGGTGTTTTTTCATGTCAATTTCAAACTGCAAAGACGCAAATGCGCTGTATCTTCGCAAATCACGCATGGACCCCGACAGTGAAAGCATAGACGAAACTCTTGCGCGTCATGCCGATACCCTGATGAAGCTTGCGAAAAAGCTCAACCTCCATATTGCTGAAATCTACAAGGAAGTCGTTTCGGGCGACGGTCTTTTCACGCGTCCTGAAATGATACGTCTGCTTCAGGATGTCGGGCAGGATAAATATTCGGCGGTTTTGTGCGTAGAAATTGACCGTCTCGGACGCTCCTCGCAAAAAGACAGCGGCATCATATTTGAAACCCTTAAGGAACACAACGTTAAGATTATTACGCCGCTGAAAAGCTACGACCTTAACGACGACATGGACGAACAATCGGTAGAAATGCAGTCGTTTCTTGCTCGGCAGGAGCTTAAATCCATAAAGCGGCGATTGCGCAAAGGCATTGAAAAAACAGTCGAAACAGGCTATCATGTTACAGAACCGCCCTACGGCTACCGCCGCATATATATTAACAGGCGTCCGACTCTTGAAATCTTTGAGGAGGAGGCGAATGTCATACGCATGGTTTTTGACATGTACGTAAATCAAGGCTTGGGAAGCTGCATAATCGCCGATACACTTAATAAAATGGGCTATCAGCCGCGCAGGGGCGGACATTTTTCACGCAGTACAATTCGGTTTTATCTTCAAAACCCCACATATACGGGTAAAATCGTATGGAATAAACATAAGTATATCAAGAAAAAATCTTTGAACGATAAGAATAAATCCGTTTTAAATCCCGAGGAAAGCTGGATTGTTGCGGACGGCATACACCCCGCTATAATATCGCAGGAAACGTTCGACGCCGCGCAGAAAATACGTCTTACTCATTCTCACCCGCCGACCTATACGGGCGTACTGCAAAATCCGTTTGCCGGACTTGTTTATTGCAAAAACTGCGGAAACGCTATTCAGCGACAGTTTTCCAAAACAGGCGGAAACCGCCTTTTATGCGCCAAAACAGGCTGCAACCGCAGCATCAAAACCGAATATTTTGAAAAGCAGTTACTTGAGATTTTAAATAAAGTGCTGAATGATTGCAATGCAAATATAACGTATACAGATACCGACAATAATAATCAAGCCTCTTTAATAAAAAAATCAATAAAGGATTTAAAGCACAATTTAAAAAACCTGCAAAGCCAAAAATCAAATCTGCATGACTTTCTCGAAAAAGAGGTCTATGATATTCCGACCTTTTTGGAGCGCAGCAAAATCCTTGCCGACAAAATAAGTAATACCGAGCGGCTGTTAAAGGAGCTGCAAGAAAAACTAAGCTCAACAGAACACCTCCCGCAGGTTAAGGAGGCGGTTCCCGCTCTTACAAAGCTCCTTTTAAATTATGACGACTTATCCGCCGCCGAAAAAAACACGCTGCTCAAACACTTAATAAAGCGCATGACCTACAGCCGCACAAAGGAGCAAAAATCTAACGATTTTTCTCTTGAAATCGAGTGGCGTTATATTTTATAGCCATTTTATATATCTTGTATAATGTTATGATAAGGACTGTCTGGAGAACATAAGAGTTTATCTTACAAACTGCGGTCAGGACATTGTCGACAGGGCAATAAACGTAAAATGCACAAAGGCAGAAGTAATCTGGGTATTCTCGGATATTGAGCCCGTACCGTTTAACCGTGGTTTCTATTCGGTTGATTTGAAGTATTTCTTCAAAATCACGCTTGCCGTATTTACAGGCGTAAGCCGTCCGACCGAGGTTGAAGGTCTTGCAATGTTCGACAAGAAGGTTATTCTTTTCGGCTCGGAAGGCAATGCTAAAATTTTCGCGTCGAAGTATAAGAACGACGCGTTCGACCCGCAGCTTTGGAAAAAGACAAATATGCCGAAAGCTGTAGTAGAGGTGGTAGACCCGATAGCTTTGGGCGCAAAGCTTGTCGACGTGCGCGACCGCAAGAACTGCTGCTGTGACGACGACCTTGATTTGGCGTCAATACCTGAGTCCGTAAACCGTATATTTGACGACACCTTTGATGTAAACAACGAGCAAAAGCGCGTTTATGTTTCAATCGGCGTGTTCAGCATTATTAAGCTTGAAAGAAAAGTTCAGCTGCTTATTCCGTCATACGACTTCTGCATACCGCAGAAAGAATGTGTCGGCGCAACAGACGACAATCCCTGCGACCTGTTCGACAGAATTATGTTCCCTGTTGACGAATTCTTCCCGCCAGAGAGATGCGAATTTCTTGAAGACGGTCAGGAAGACCCGTCCGTACCGTCGGACGACTGCAACTGCGACTGTGACTGCAAGCGCTGCTGCTAAATCAGGCAAATCAAATCCGAAAGGGATATTCCCTTTCGGATTTTTTAATTATTGCTTTTATCCTCCCTCTGTGTTATAATAGTATGGAAAAAAACACGAAAGAGGTTTATATATGAAAACAGCAATAATCGGACTGGGACTAATCGGCGGCTCAATCGCGCGGCG
>CAZBXN010000130.1:0-1861 GCA_964496015.1 uncultured Lachnospiraceae bacterium
TTGCCGCTTCAATCGCAGGCGCAAGACATACGTAAGGCGTGCAGCATACAACCTCGCATGACGCGCCTTTTGTCGCCTCCGCAACCTCTTTTACAAAATCATAAGTTTCCGACGGAAGCTTGTTCATCTTCCAGTTTCCCGCTATAATATATTTTCCCATTTTGTTTACTCCTTTTCTTAAAATAAAAACAGTACCATGCTTGAATAGCCTTGTACTGTTTAATATTATTATAGAAACAAATCTGAATGTGTTCCTGTTCTTATCAAATATAATTCGTCATCAAATATTTGATAAATCAAAAGCCAGTCAGGGGTAATGTGGCACTCCTGACAGCCCTTATAATCTCCCTGTAAAAAATGATTATTATTTGCTTTAGGTAATGGTTGAGGTATTCTTAGAGTATCAATAACCTTTTCCAATAAGGATAAATCATACTTACGTTTGATACAGTTTTTGAAATCCTTTTTATATCTGCTGCTCCAGTTTAATTTTAACATCAGTCGCTCATCATCATTTCAAAAAATTCTTTTGTCGAACCGTCAAAATGCTGTCCGCTGTTATCCTTTTGCATAACAGAAACTTCATTTATTGCATCTGCCGTTTCCTCATTTATTGTATCTCCCATAACGCCCTTTAAACCATTTAATATTTCAATTACATATATCATTTTATATTCGGGTATCTGATTGATTATATCAATCGCTCGTTCTCTGTCAGACATAATTATCACCTCATATATATTATACATGAATTTGTTTTAATTATCAATAGCTTAGTACAAGGTTATTCAATTTTCAAGGTACAAATTTTTGTAATTTTATTTATCCGTCAACGCAGCGATGCCCGGCAATTCCTTACCCTCAAGGAATTCCATTGATGCGCCGCCGCCTGTTGAAATGTGGCTCATCTTATCGCCGAGACCCGCCTGATTAACCGCCGCAACACTGTCGCCGCCGCCGATAATCGTTGTCGCGTCGAGGTCGGCAAGCATAGCCGCAATTTCATTTGTACCCTTTGCAAAATTCTTCATTTCAAATACGCCCATAGGACCGTTCCATACAACCGTTTTTGCGTCCTTTAATACGCTCTTAAACAGCTCGATTGACTTAGGGCCAATATCAAGACCCATCCAGCCGTCGGGGATATTGCCCTCGACAACCTTTGACGGAGCGTAGTTGTCGAATTTCTCCGTTATAACCGTGTCAACGGGAAGAACAATCTTGTCGCCCGCCTCGTCGAGCATTTTCTTAGCGTAGTCGATATAGTCGGGCTCTAACAACGACGTGCCTGTCGTCTTACCCTGCGCCGCAAAGAACGTATACGCCATACCGCCGCCGATAATAAGCTTGTCAACCTTCTTTAAAAGGTTCTCGATAACAGAGATTTTTGACGAAACCTTTGAGCCGCCCAAAATAGCGACAAGAGGTCTTACGGGACTGTTTACGGCATTGCCCAAGAAATTGATTTCCTTTTCAATCAGATAACCCGCAACGGCAGGCTTAATGATTGACGATACGCCGACGTTTGAGCAGTGCGCTCTGTGCGCCGTACCGAACGCGTCGTTTACGAATAAATCGGCAAGCGACGCGAGGTCTTTTGAGAAAGCCTCTTCATTCTTTGTTTCTTCTTTTCTGTAACGTGTGTTCTCGAGAAGAACAACGTCGCCGTCCTGCATAGCGGCAACAGCCTTTTTCGCATTGTCGCCGACAACGTTATCGTCAGCCGCGAAAACAACCTCTTTGCCGAGTTTCTGCGAAAGGCTCTTCGCAACAGGCGCGAGCGAAAGCTCGGGCTTCGGCTCGCCCTTGGGCTTGCCCATATGCGAGCAAAGAATAACCCTTGCGCCGTTCTTTATAAGGT
>CAZBXN010000130.1:1871-4244 GCA_964496015.1 uncultured Lachnospiraceae bacterium
GTCACCGTCAAGCGGCACGTTAAAGTCGCAGCGGACTAAAACCTTTTTGCCTTTTACGTCAATGTCCTCAACCGTCATTTTGTTGTACATAATCTTATTTCTCCTTTTCTTGCGGGCTTAAAAATGCCCGATTTTTCTTATTTTAATTATATACAAAAAATGCCTGTTTTTCAAGTACTTTGTTAAAAATTTAATAATTTTATTATCATCACGCCCGCAAGCAGTCCCGCAACGTCGCCGATAACGGCGCAGGGAACGGCGCGGAGGTTGTTTTTGACCTTCGTTTTGGCAAAATATACACAAAGACAGTAAAAAGTAGTTTCTGTTGAGCCCATAATTACGGACGCAATTTTTCCGACGTCGCTGTCCGCGCCGTAATCTTTGAGAATATCGGTAAGTATGCCGATTGAACCGCTGCCCGATACGGGGCGGATAAGCGCGAGCGGCATAACCTCGCGCGGGATTTTAACTAAGTCCGTCACGGGCGACAGAAAGCGGATAATCAAATCAATCGCGCCCGACGCGCGGAGCATTGCCGCGGCGGTAAGTACAGCCAAAAGCGCGGGGAATATACCGACGACGATTTTTAAGCCGTCCTCCGCGCCCGAAATAAAGGTTTCGTATGCGGGCGTTTTGCGGACAAGCGCAATGACAAGCACGGATACGAGGATAATGGGAATAACGTATTGCATAATTTTTTCCTTTACAAATTCAACATAATATGTTATAATAATCATGCGACATTAACTGCATAAATTTTTCGTTACCATGAAGGTATATTTTTGTTTTGATAAAAACGTATGCTTTCATCTTAATATACCTATTGGTAACATTTAAGTTAGTGTCGCAGCTAAGAAGTGATGCGTTTTTTATGCGCTTGCTTTTAGCGGCGCATTTTTTAAATGCAGCTTTATTTGTACCACACAAAACTTATTACATATCCCCCGATTTATCGGGGGATACTTTTTTCAAAAAATTTTGAAAAAGGTATTGACAAATGTATTTGGTGTGTATATACTGTATATATAGTACATGTACAGTATATACGGAGGTAACATATGAACATCATTATTTCAAATTCATCCGATACTCCAATATATTCACAAATTGTTCAGTGTATTCAGCGCGACATTGTGAGCGGCGTATTATCCGAGGGCGACAGTCTGCCGTCAATCCGCGCGCTTGCGAAGGACTTATCCGTGAGCGTGATAACAACAAAAAAGGCGTATGAAATACTCGAAAGCCAGGGATATATTGAAACGCAGGCGGGTAAAGGCTCGGTCGTTTCCAAAAAGAGCGGAACGCTTGCAAGAGAGCATAAAATAAGCGATATGGAACAGCGGCTTTTAGAGGCGATTGACATATCGCGGGAGCTTGGGCTTAGCTTGGAGGAGCTGACGGGCACGCTTGACACATTATACAGGGAGGTATGACATCATGAATGTGATTACAATAAAAAATGCGGTTAAAAGCTACGATAAATTCAGTCTTAATATAGAAAATCTTGAAATTCAAAAAGGTTATATCACGGGAATTATCGGACGCAACGGCGCAGGAAAAACGACGCTTATAAAAAGTATTCTCGGCATTACCGAGCACGACAGCGGCGAAATTAAAATTTTCGGAAAGTCCATGAAAGGAAACGAGCATGAGCTGAAAAACAAAATCGGTGTCATGTGGGGACACAGCGGTTTTTACGCAGGCGTAACGCTTAAACGCATGACAAAAATGATAAAGCGCTTTTATTCCGACTGGGACGAAAACGCATACAAAAGCTATATCGAAAAATTTGAGCTTGACGAAAGCAAAAAATATAAGGAGCTTTCCATGGGAATGTGCGCAAAGTACTCTATCGTGCTCGCGCTTTCGCATAACGCGGAGCTTATAATTATGGACGAACCCTCGTCGGGTCTTGACCCTATAGCAAGAGAGGAGCTTATGGATATTTTTGCTGAGCTTATTGCCCAAAAGGAAATAACCATTGTTATTTCAACGCATATAACATCGGATTTAGACCGCATGGCGGACTATATCGTGATGATTGACGGCGGCAAGGTTCTTTTGAATATGCCAAAGGATGAGCTTATAGAAACACACCGCATAGTAAAAGGCGGAAAAGATGAATTGACGGACGATGTGAAAAAACATCTTGTTGCATATAAAATAAACGCATATAATTTTGAAGGCTTGACAAAGGAAGCCGATTATATGAAATCAAATTATAAGAATTTTGTATATGAAAAGCCTATTATTGAAGACATTATGAGATTTATGGATAGGAGTGAAAATAATGCTTAACTTAATTAAAATGGATTTTGATGTTTACAGGTCAAGCTTTTTATGGCTGGTTGTTTACGCCGTTTTCTTTTCAAT
>CAZBXN010000131.1:0-4092 GCA_964496015.1 uncultured Lachnospiraceae bacterium
GGCGCTACGGTTATATCAAACGCGCCGTCCGTTTCCTCCGAGATTTTTGCCGAACGCAAAATAAGCTCCGCCGTGTCCTCTGACACATCAGCCGAGCCGTTTTCGTTTATTTTGAATATGTCGCTTCCCTCGCTTTTCCTGCGGAACATATTATCCAGCGCAAGTATTTCGTCTTTCACCGCGCCGACTGCCTTTTTAGCGTTTTTGCCGTAAGCGGTTATTGTCATTGACGTGTCCATTGCCTCAAATGTTTCCGATACCTCCGAACAGCCCGCAAGCAAAAAGCAAAGCAAAACCGCGATTATCTTTTTCAATTTCCCTGTCCTCCGTAAATATCGGATTTCCGTTTTATTATAAGCTGCGCGCAAAGTCCCGTAAACGCTCCCGTTATAACTGCGGATATTATAAGTATCGGCAGATACGCGGCTATTTGCGGCGTTTTCGTCAGTATAACCGCCGCCGCAATTTGACCGATATTATGCGCTATTGCGCCGAATACGCTCACAATCCATACCGTGTTTCCCTTAAAAAACGGAATGGTAAGCGACATTGCGATAAAGCATAAAATTCCGCCCGACACGCTGTAAATAAAGCTCATTGCCGTTCCCGCAAACACACTGCCGAGAATTATTCTGAGTATCAGCACAAAAAACGCGTCTTTTTTGCCAAACCACGCCATTGTTATAAGCGTTATGACGTTGGCAAGTCCCAATTTTATCCCCGGTATCGGCGCAAGCGACGGTATCTGCGCTTCGATTATAAAGACTATGAGCGCAAGAGCCGTCATAAGCGATATTCTTGTAAGCCGTTTTGTGTTCATTCTATTTCCCTCCCGCCACAGCGTCAATATTGCCGTTACCGCCTTTCACTGTGATAACAAGCTTATGCGGCAGGCACACAATAGGCAGCACGCCGCCCGATATATACCCCTGATTTACGCAGATTTTATCGGGACAGTCCGCGTCAATCACGGCAATTTTGCCGTTTTCGACTTTTATGGTGTTGTAGCCGTTGTTTTCAACCGTAAATTCCGCGTTTTCATCTAAATTTACTGTTTTTATCAAATTACCGTCGCTTGTTATTTCGGCTGTAAGCGATTTTTCGCGGGGCGTTACCAGATAAAATACAGCGCACAAAATACACAGCGCCATAAAAATTAAAATCCATTTAAGATTTTTGTGTTTCATTTTATCAGCTCCCCATCCGATGTTTTACAGTAATTTGGTAAAATCCTCAATATAATTGTCGGCAATTTTTTTAAGCGTTTCCGTTTCGTCAATATTCGTTAAATCCTTTATAGCGCAGGTTTTAAAGCCGCCTTTTTTCGCGCCGCCGATACCTAACACAATATCCTCAAAAACCACGCAGTCGCAGGGTTTCACCCCAAGTCTTTCGGCGGCGAGAAGGTAAATATCGGGATTTGACTTATCTACTCCCACCTCATGCGAATACGCCTTCGCGTCAATATACTGCCACACGCCAAGACGCGTAAACGCCGATTTACAAAGCTCCTCATAACCCGAGGTCGCAATCGCGATTTTAACGCCCCCGTCATGCAGTTTTTTCAGATATTTTGCAGCTCCCTCTTTGAGCGGAATATTTTCCTCGTATTCTTTTACCATCATTCGCTGAAATTCACCTATCACCTCGTCAACCGTCATCTCAAGACCGTATTCGGCTATAATGGACGGTACGGAGTCCTCAAGCCGCATCTCTTTATAGCCTGCCGCCTTTTCATCCGTGAGCTCAAGCCCGTTATTTTCAAAAAATTTTATTATCACATCCCACCACGCTCCCATGGAATTTAAAAGCGTTCCATCAACGTCAAAAATCGCACCCTTCATTACTGTATCTCCTTTACCGTTTCGTCAAACAGCGCCTCGTCGCTTATTTCTCTGTTCTTCATTTCCGTTATTTCTTTCATCAGAAGCAGCTTTTCGCTAAGTCCCGTGAAGCGTTCCTCAAACTGATTGCTTTCCGTCATGCACCGCACCGTTTTTTCCGTGCCGACCAGCACCACCATGTCCTTTGCGCGCGTCACGGCAGTATATAATAAATTCCTGTTCATCAGCATCGGCGCGACGCTTACGACAGGCATAATCACAATCGGGAATTCGCTTCCCTGACTTTTATGCACCGTTATCGCGTACGCCAAATCAAGCTCGTTAAGACCGTCAAACGGATATTCAACCTCCTTGTCCTCGTCAAAAATTATTGTCATGGACTTATCGCGCTCGGAAATGCTCTCGATAATTCCCATATCTCCGTTAAATATTCCCGTTCCGTTCTCGCCGTTTTCACGTGAATAAATAATATCATAATTATTCTTAATCTGCATTACCTTGTCGCCCGTTCTGAAAATCGTGCCTCCGTAATTATGCTCCTGCTTCATTATATCGGGCGGATTGATATGCTGCTGAATGAGCTTGTTTAAATTCACCGTTCCCGCGTAGCCTTTTTTCGTCGGTGACAAAATCTGAATACCCGATACAGGGTCAATATCATAGCTTTTTGGCAAACGGTTTTTATATAAATCGGCAACCGTAAATGAAGCCTGCTCGGGATTTTGCCGCCTGAGGAAGAAGAAATCGCTTGATTTTTCGCTTAAATCGGGCATTTCGCCGCGGTTTATCCTATGCGCGTTTACGATTATAAGGCTTTCCTCGGCTTGTCTAAAAATCTTGTCAAGCCGTATCACGGGAACGCTTCCGCACGACACAATATCTCGCAAAACATTTCCCGCGCCGACTGACGGAAGCTGATCGGCGTCGCCGACAAGTATCAGCTTCGCTCCGTATTTCACGGCTCTTAAAAATGACGACATCAGGCTTATGTCTATCATGCTCACCTCGTCAAGAATTATAACGTCCGACGGCAGCGGATTGCTTTCGTTATGCGTAAACGTATGAAATCCGCCCTCATTTGCCTTTGTGCCGAGCAGCCTGTGAATTGTTTTCGCCTCATAGCCCGTAAGTTCGGACAGCCGTTTCGCCGCTCTGCCCGTCGGCGCGGCAAGCGATACGGTCAGCTTTAATTTATTAAGAAGCCCGATAATCGCGTTCACAGTCGTTGTTTTTCCCGTACCCGGTCCGCCCGTAAGTACCATGCAGTCCGAAAAAACGGCGGTTCTTACGGCGTTTCGCTGTTCAGAGGCGAGCGTTATACCGTTTTCCTCCTCTATTTCGTCAATCGCCAAATCCGCCTTTTTTTCCGTCATGGTAAACTTCGGCTCGTGATTTGCCATTGAAAACAGCCGCCTTGCGACATAATATTCAGCCTCGTAATAGCTGTATAAATAGCACACCTCGGTATTTTCAACGACGTCAAAATGCACGTCATGCTCGGTTCTCAACTCGGATAATGCACTTTCAACCTCATTTTCCTCAACTTTAAGCGTATATACCGCATGTTCAAGCAAGACCTGCTTGGGCAGATACGTGTGACCGCTCGTATACGCCGCCTTTTGCAGGATATATTTTATTCCCGTTTTTATGCGCAGACTGCTGTTTTTGGGAAGTCCCATATTAAACGCGATTGTGTCCGAGGTACGGAAAGTTATTCCGTCCACCCTGTCCGCCAGCACATACGGATTTTCCTTTATTTTATCAACCGCATGCGAACCTAAAACATTGTATACCTTAACAGCCATATTCGCCGACACATTGTATTTCTGCAAAAACATAACTATACTCTGCATGGACTGCAATTCCGCGAAGCTTTCGCCGATTTTCTTCGCTTTTTCCTTGCTTATACCCTTGATTTCGGCAATTCTTTCGGGGTCGCGCAGCATTATTTCCAGCACATCTGTGCCAAAACGCTCCAGCAGCTTTTCAGCGGTTTTTTCGCGTATTCCGCTTACAACGCCCGAGGAAAGATATTTTAAAATAGCCTCCTCATCTGTCGGCAAAACGGTTTCGTAATAGCTTACCTTAAACTGTTCGCCGTATTCGGGGTGCGTTGACCACGCTCCCGAAAGCGCGACATTTTCACCCTCGCTGACGTAGGGCATATATCCCGTCGCGGTAAACAGTCCCTCGTCGGGACTGTCAATATCGCATACCATATAGCCGTTGTCGGGATTTACATATATAA
>CAZBXN010000132.1:0-4086 GCA_964496015.1 uncultured Lachnospiraceae bacterium
TATAATTATCTGCCGTTTATGATTTTACCGCTCTATACCGTAATGGAAAAAATAGACACAAGCGTATTGGAGGCGGCGCAGGATTTGGGCTGCAACAGCGCGAACACGCTGTTAAGGGTAATAGTACCCCTGAGCCTGCCGGGAATTATGTCGGGTATTACCATGGTGTTTGTTCCCGCTATCAGTACGTTTATAATTTCAAGAATGCTCGGCGGCGGCAGTAATCTGCTTATCGGCGATTTGATTGAAATGCAGTTTCTCGGCAACGCGTATAATCCGAATTTGGGCGCGAGTATCGCGCTTGTGCTTATGGTGATTATTCTGCTGATTATGACGCTGATGAACCAGTTTGACGACAATGAGGACAGGGTATTGATGTAACAATTTCAGCCTGTTTGATACAATATAATAGGAAAGGATTTAAAATAAATGAGAAAAATTTCCAAGGCGTATATGGCTCTTGTGCTGCTGTTTTTATATGTTCCGATTTTCGTGCTTATTGTGTTTTCCTTTAACACGACGAAAAGCCGAAGCGTGTTTTCGGGCTTTACGTTTGACTGGTATATAAAGCTTTTTCAAAACGAATTGATTTTGAAATCGCTTTTGAACACGATTATTGTCGCGGTTTCCGCCTCGGTTCTGGCGACAATTCTCGGCACGGCAGCGGCTATCGGGATAAACAGTATGAAAAAGCTCCCCAAAGCCGTAATTATGAACGTAACAAATCTGCCTGTGATAAATCCCGACATTATAACGGGTGTGTCACTTATGCTTTTGTTTGTTATTTTCACGGCGCGCATGAAGCTGGAATTTGGTTTCGTGACGCTTATAATCGCGCATATCACCTTTGATGTGCCGTATGTGATTTTGAACATCATGCCGAAATTCCGCCAGATGAACCCGCATTTATATGAGGCGGCGCAGGATTTGGGCTGCAATCCCGCAAGTGCGTTTTTTAGGGTCGTACTGCCCGAGATTATGCCCGGAATTGTGTCGGGTTTTCTGATGTCGTTTACGTTTTCGCTCGACGATTTTGTAGTCAGCTATTTCACGAGCGGTTCGACCTCGCAGACGCTCCCGATTACGGTTTATTCCATGACGCGGCGTAAGGTAAGCCCCGAGATTAACGCGCTCTCCACTATTATATTTGTATTTGTTGTGGCGGCGCTCGTTATAAAAAATGCGATAGAAAGACAGGGTATAAAAAAGGGGGTTAAAGGGTGAAAAAGCTTTTGTTCGCGCTGTTATCCCTATGTATACTGACCGCGGGGTGCGCGCATATTGACGAGGAGGCGGAAGCCCCCGAGGAAACGGAAATTCAGACGCTTAATGTAAGCGATAAGGCGTATTATGAGAAATTTAAGGGGAAAAATATACAGATAAATGTATATAACTGGGGCGAGTATATCTCCGACGGCAGCGAGGAGGGAACGCTTAATGTAAACGCCGAGTTTACAAAGCTCACGGGCATAAAGGTAAATTACACGAATTTTGCCACAAATGAAGAATTGTACGCAAAATTAAAGAGCGGCGGTTCAAGCTATGACGTGATAATTCCGTCCGACTACATGATTTCCCGAATGATTAAGGAGGATATGCTCGAGCCGCTTAATTTGAAGAATATCCCGAATTTTAAATATATCATGGATAAATTCAAAACCTCCGAATATGACCCCCGTTCCGAATATTCTGTACCGTACACGTGGGGAACGGTCGGAATAATCTATAATACCGCGCTTGTTGACGAAACGGATATTGACTGGGACATTTTGTGGAATGAGGACTATGCGGGAAATATTTTGATGTTCGACAATCCGCGCGATGCGTTCGCAATCGCGGAAACTATGCTCGGGTATTCGCTTAACACCGAAAATCCCGCAGAGCTTCAGCGCGCGGCGGATTTGCTCAAAGAACAGAAAAAGCTTGTACAGGCGTATGTCATGGACGAGATTTTCGATAAAATGGGGGCGGGGGAGGCGTACGTCGCGCCGTATTACGCGGGCGACGCGCTGACGCTGCTTGACGAATACGAAGACCTCGGCTTCGTAATACCCGGGAGCGGGACAAATCTGTTTGTAGACGCTATGTGTATTCCCAAAGGCTCGCCGAACAGGGAAGCCGCCGAGATGTATATAAATTTCATGTGCGAGCCTGATATTGCGTACGCGACGACGGAATTTATCGGCTATGCCACGCCGAATTCGGGCGCGTACGAAAAGCTTGACGACGATATTAAAAACGACGGTTTTTCATATCCCGACGATAAATTTTTAAACGAAAAAACAACCGTGTTTAAAAATTTGTCGGATGATGCAAATTTACAGATGCAGACGCTTTGGACAGAAATGAAATCCGCCGAGGAGGAAACCCCGAACCGCTGGATTGTGCCGACGTTTATGTCTTTGTGCGTCGCGCTGTCAATAGGAATTCTTATAAAAAGGCATTTTAAAAAGAAAAAAGATTTATTTTAGGAGAAAAATATGACTATACGGCATGCAAATTTACGTGACACGGATGTAATTTTACTTTACGACAAGCATATTTCAAAAGAGGAACTGATAAATTCAATAAATTTAAACCGCGTATATATTGCCGTTGAAAATGAACAGTTTTGCGGCTGGCTAAGATATAATTTATTTTGGGACAACACGCCGTTTATGAATATGCTGTATTTTTTGGGCGGTTTTCGCGGTAAGGGGTACGGCAGAAAATTGACAGAGCGTTGGGAAAAAGATATGAAAAATTTGGGATTTATCACTGTTATGACCTCAACCCAATCGGACGAAACGGCGCAGCATTTTTATACAAGGCTCGGCTATAAAACAGTCGGCGGCTTTATGCCGGATAATGAGCCCTTTGAAATGATTATGATGAAGAATATTTAAGGAGTAAAAATGGAAATTCATAATATTGACCCCGTATTTGACGAAAACTCGCGGATTTTGATTTTAGGAAGCTTTCCGTCAGTAAAATCCCGCGAGGCGAAGTTTTTTTACGGTCACCCGCAAAACAGGTTTTGGAAAGTAATATCGGCGCTGTTTAACGAAAAATGTCCCGAAACTATTGGCGAAAAAAAACGGCTTTTGTTATCTCATCATATTGCAGTATGGGACGCAATCAAAAGCTGCGAAATAACAGGCTCGTCGGACAGCTCGATTAAAAATGCCGTTCCGAACGATTTTACGGAAATTTTCAAAACGGCGGATATTAAAGCCGTGTTTGCAAACGGTACAGCGGCGTATAACATGTATAAAAAATACTGTAATACTGGTTTTGACGCGGTAAAGCTGCCGTCAACAAGCCCTGCCAACGCCGCCTATTCACTTGACAGGCTGATAAAGGAATGGAAAATTATTTTAGGAGTGATTTCATGATACAGGACATAAAACCGCATACGTTTCACAACGAGTTCATGAAGCCTGTCGCGAATGACGAGGATATTTTACTGTCCTACAACGGCAAGCTTATTCTTATGCACGAGCGTGACGGACAAATAGACCTGCCGAAGGTCGGCGAGATACATGCGGAAAATGCGCAGTTTTTATTTAATATAGACGACAAAAATTATTTCATGGCGGAAAACGCCGACGAAACCGATTACTATAAATATACGGACACTGCCGTTTTACGCTGGGCGCAGCCGATGTGGAAGGCGTTCGCGGCGGCGACGGGCGAGCAGCTTTACAGGTGGTACAGCGAGCACAAATTCTGCGGAAAATGCGCCGAAAAACTAACAAAAAGCGAAACAGAGCGCGCGCTTGTCTGCCCGAACTGCGGTCATACGATTTACCCCGATATTGCGCCCTCGGTGATTGTCGCGCTGACGGACGGCGACAGGCTTTTAATGACAAAATACGCGCACGGGAATTACAAAAAATATGCCCTCGTTGCGGGCTACAACGAGATAGGGGAAGATATTGAGCATACAGTTATCCGCGAGGTTATGGAGGAGGTCGGCTTAAAAGTCAAAAATATCCGCTATTATAAAAGCCAGCCGTGGAGCTTTACAAGCACGCTGCTGCTCGGATTTTTCTGCGAGCTTGACGGCTCGGACGAGATTAAACTCGACAAATCGGAGCTGTCCGA
>CAZBXN010000133.1:0-4073 GCA_964496015.1 uncultured Lachnospiraceae bacterium
TAATTACTCTATAACGCTGCAATTTGCAAGACCTACCCAAATCAGCGGCGGCGCGTCGGAGGAGGGCGGAAAAGGCGGAGATATAGTCGAAAATATAACGGTCGAAGCGCCGAATATTTATTCAGGAATAAATGTAGCCAATAATATTGTAAGCAAAAAGCTTTCAATGTCGCATGAAAAACTGATGATTTTTTCCGAAGAAGTGGCAAAAGAGGGGCTTAACGATATTATGGAAACTCTTTCAAAAAGCTATGAAATACGTCCCGATATGTATCTTGCCGTTTCCAAATCGCGCGCAGTGGATTTTTTAAACGCCGTCGAACCTGTAATTGAAGTCAATCCCGTAAAATATTATCAGCTTACGTTTGAAGAAAGCGGCGGTATAGGTATACCTAAAAACATAGCTCAGGATTTTTATTATTGTAAAAACAGATTATATAAGGACGGAATTTTACCGCTTACGGGAGTTATAGGAAGCAACGGTTTAAACTCCGAAGAAAACAGCGGCGGTGAAAGCTCAGATGAGAGCAGCTCAAATCAGGAAAACAGCTCCGATTCAAAAAATAAAGAAAACGAAAATCAAAAATCACTGCCTTTAAACGACAAAGGCTTTGAATACCGCCTTAAAGATTATATTGCGGGAACGGTAGGAATTAAGGAAACAAACAGAAGCGAAGCTATGGGCATGGCTCTGTTTAAAGAAGGAAAGCTTGTCGGAACAATGGGCGGAATAGAAAGCGAGCTTTATAATATTTTAAACGGAAGCTTTGATTACGGATATATAAATTTTTACAGTAAAAAATCACCCGACACGCCTATAGCGGTCAAAATGCAGCAGCGTAAAAAGCCGAAAATAAAAGTAAATACCGATAAAAAAACGGTTGACATAAAACTATATTTAGAGGCAGATATGTTTTCTCTTCCCGACGATTACCAGACGGAAAAGGATATTATAAGCTTTGAAGAAGAATCCAAAAAATCAGTAACTATGGCTTGTCAGAAATTCCTCAATGAAACAATACAGGAATATAACGTAGATATTTTAGGAATTATAAAAAAAGCGAAGCGGAATTATCTGACATATCCCGAATTTGAAAAGCAGGACTGGAGCAAGGCTTTTTCAGATTATGATATAAATATAGATACGGAATTTAAAATAAGACACGCGGGACTTACACTGCGCGAAGATTAAAGGAGAAAATATTTTGATACGTTTTTTATTGTCGATTGCTATATTGATTTATACAATACGGCTCATAAGCTACGGAATATATACGTTTAAAAAGAAAAATATACACGGAGGAATATCTATTATGTTTTTATCCCTCGGAACAATTTTATCCGTAATATTTATTATGTCCGATATTTTCAGATAAGGACTTGTAATTTAACATAATTTTATGTTAAAATGTTATACAGGTGATTATTATGAAAAAGGAATTTACCTGTTTTTTTACGGGACACAGGCTTCTTCCGAAAAATAAAGTAAATATTATTTCAGAACTTCTTCAAAATAAAATCAAATATTTAATTGAAAATAAGGGCGTCACAAGCTTTATTGCGGGCGGCGCTCTCGGTTTTGATACTCTTGCCGCGGAAACCGTAATAAAAATGAAAGACGAATATCCCGATATAAAGCTTTTTTTATATCTTCCCTGTTACGACCAAAGCGCAAAATGGAATAATAACGACAGATATAAGTGGCGTATGATTATGACAAAGGTTGACGATTATAAATACATAACCGAAGGTCCGTATGAGGACGGCTGCATGCAGAAGCGAAATTATAAAATGGCAGATGACGCGCTTTATTGTCTTTCCTACTGCGTCATGCAGAAAAGCGGCACTGGCATGACTTTATATTACGCCAAAGAACGCGGAAACATAATCGAAAATTTAGCCGATGAAATATACCTTTAAATTACAATTCCGCCGTTCGGGCTTATTATCTGTCCCGTTATAAAATCAGCGTCAGACGACGCTAAAAATAACGCGGTTTTTGCTATCTCTTCCGCCGTTCCTATTCTGTTAAGCGGTGTTTCTTCACACAATTCTTTTTTATCCTCCGTGCTTAAATGACTATTCATCTCCGTATCTATTACCCCGGGCGCAATACAATTTACATTTATTCCCGACAATCCGACTTCCTTTGCAAGGGCTTTTGTAAATCCTATAACAGCCGCCTTTGACGCGCTGTAATGAACCTCGCAGCTCGCTCCAGCTATTCCCCAGATTGACGAAAAATTTATAATCTTTCCCGACTTTTCATGTATCATATCCGGAAGCACTTTTTTTGTTACAAGAAACATTCCCTTCATATTTATATTAAACATTCTGTCCCAATCATCTTCCGATATATCCGAAAAAAGCTTTTGCTCCGCAATCCCCGCATTATTTATAAGAACCGATATTTTTCCGTAACCATGAATAAAATCAATCATTTTTTTTACTTCGTCATATTTTGAAATATCACACTTAAAAGGTATACTACTTGTTTTTTCAGCTATTGTTTTTGCCTTTTCCTCACTTTTATTATAGCAAAAAAATACGCGGTAACCGTTTTTTGAAAACCCGTTTACAAGAGCCTCTCCTATTCCCCTGCTGCCGCCCGTAATCAATACATTTTTCATTTTAATATCTCCTTAAAAATATGATATTACCTTAATTATACAAATATTTTCACAAAAACTCAACTATTTTTTATTTTTTTCTTGATTATTCCTCTAAAATTTGATATTATATAGGTTGGATTTCAATATTAAAACGGAGGTAATAATATGGATATAGCGTCAATATGGACACAAACATTAAAAATAGTCGAAGACAAAATAAATTCCGTCAGCTATAATATTTATATTAAAACAATGAGTCCCGTTATATTTGAAAATTCAACATTTACAGCCTCCGTTGAAAATGAACTAAGCAAAAACATGATTGAATTCAGATACAAGGATATTATTGAATCGGCTCTTGAAGCTGTATCGGGTGAAAAAGTAAATTTAAAAGTAATAACAGCAGACAAGGAAGAAAAAAAAGAAGAAATAATTGAAACCATAAAAAATAACGAAATACCGTCAGCCGATACAATAAATCCAAAATACACGTTTGAAAACTTTGTCATCGGCTCGTCAAACGAATACGCGACGGCAGCGGCAATAAGCGCGACGGAAAAACCCGGATATATATATAATCCACTGTTCCTCTACGGAAATTCGGGACTTGGAAAAACACATCTTATGCACGCCATAGGAAACAGAATAAAACAAAATCACCCAGACTACAATGTAGTATACGTTACTTCGGAACGCTTTACAAACGACTTTATCACGTCGGTAAGGGAAGGTAAAATGGTGGAATTTCGTAAAAAATACCGTCCTACAGACGTACTTCTTGTAGACGACGTTCAGTTTATGGAAAACAAGGAAGGCACGCAGGAGGAATTTTTCCATACTTTTAACGACCTCTACAGTCTTAACAAACAAATAGTTCTTACAAGCGACAGAAAACCAAACGACCTTATTACTCTTGAGGAAAGATTAAGGACAAGGTTTTCTCAGGGACTTACGATTGACATTACATTTCCTAACTATGAAACAAGAATGGCAATTCTTCAGAAAAAGGCAGAATTTCATAACGTAAAAATATCCGAGGATATTCTTTCATATATAGCCGAAAGAATAAAATCAAACATACGTGAGCTTGAAGGCGCGCTTTTAAAAATCATTTCATATTCGGAAATATCAAAAGAAGAAATAACTCTTGATTTTGCAAAGCAAACATTAAAATCACTTTTGCCCGAAGACGGAGTCGTTAGAATAACTCCCGACAAAATAATGGACAAGGTTGCAATATTTTACAATATTTCAAAAGAAGATTTAATCGGAATTGTAAGAACAAAAAATATTGCACTTCCGCGTCAGGTTGCAATGTATCTTTGCAAAAAGCTTACCGACATGAATTTCGGAATGATTGGTAAAGCCTTCGGCAATAAAGACAGGACAACCGTAATGCACAACGTAAATAAAATAGAAAGTGAAATAAATACAAACGACTCTCTAAAATCAGATATAAAC
>CAZBXN010000134.1:0-4003 GCA_964496015.1 uncultured Lachnospiraceae bacterium
CGCCCTGACCGCGGAAGCCAAGACACCATATAACCTTTAAATCCTTTTGCGCTTTTATTCCGTCCTCCCAGATTTTATGGAACAGCTCCGGATTTTCGGCATAATTTGGCTCAATATCGGGATATACGCGCGCAAACATTTCCGCGCCCAAGGGCTCAGCATGATGATGCGTTATCCACAAACCCATATCGGACGCAAGCTGTCTGTATTTTCGTGAATTTTTATCAGTCCCGGGGATAACCGCGTTTCCTCCGCAGCGCAGAAGCGCCTCGAACATCATTCTCCAAGGCTCCTCGCTGTCGCCGTCTATATTCCATTTGTTTATCAGAACTTCGTCATTTATGAACCAGCCGCGGTATTTTATTATCGGCTTTTTAGCTCGGTATTCTCCTCCCGATACTGTGATTCTATCCGTTTTTTCAATTTTCTGATCCATCCAGAACCAAAACGGTTCAATTCCTAAAAAATTCTCGCTTATGTATAACAGACCGTAGATAAAACCAAGCTCGTCGCTTGCATATATGGTCATATCTTCGGCAGCGTCTATAATAAATTCTTCGTCGTCAAGATTTGACCGCAGACTTAATATAATCGCGTTTCTTTTGAAATTTGAAGAATTAAATCGTTTGTTTTTATCTCTCTGCAATATACAAACAGCATTTTTTACGGCAACAGAATTGCCGTCATAAAATATATCGGTATTTGCATTTAAAACGAATTCCATAAAACCCCCCCAGTTTTGTAACAATAATTTTTGATAATTACAATAAAAACAGTCTATCGACTTTAGGCAACAGACTGTTTTTTTTATTATTCGACAGTACCCAAATCCTCCTCAGGAGAATATTCGCCGCCGGAAGGCTCCTCAGCAGGCGTGTTATTTTCCTCATGACTCGGTTCGTTGACCTCGGGGGCCGTGACTGTACTTGTCGTGCCGCCTGATGATGTCGTTCCTCCGCCTGATGTGCCGCTGTTTGGAACATTCTGCGTTACAGGCTTTTGGGTAGGCGCTAAATCGGTTTGAGGTGTCGGCGTATCGGGAAGCGAGGAAACGCTTGGATAAGGCGACGGTGAAGCCGCTGACGACGCATGTGAAGAGTTACACATAGTTTTTGGCTGCGTACCTTCTACAAAATACGATACGGTAGAGCTGCATGTTGCAGTCGCAAGCATACCCGAGCGTTCGCATACGGTAGCTTCAACAACGTTTATCGGCTTCGTAAAATGCTTAATGCTCAGATTTGCGTGAATTTTATCCATTACCGCGTTCCAGAGATTTACCGAACGGTTTCCTGTAATTCCGTATTTTGACAGGGAAGCGGGGGAGTCGAAGCCGTACCATACCGCGCCTACATAATATGGCGTGAAGCCCACAAACCAACGGTCGAAGTCGTCGTCCGTCGTACCTGTTTTTCCGTAGGTCGGCATACCGCTGTCGAGATATGCGCCGCGTCCCGTTCCTATACTGCTGTTTACAACACTGTACAGTAAATCCGACATAATAAATGCCGCCGCTGCGCTTATTGACTGCGTGGGCGCTTCATTATGCTGAAGAATAATATTTCCCGTTGAGTCTACAACCTGCGTGTAGGTATGCGGCGGAATATATTGTCCCGCATTTGCAAATACCGCGTAAGCGCCTGCCATTTCGCGTACCGTAACACCCTTTGTAAGTCCGCCCAAGGCAAGAGAACTGTAGTTTTTATCGCCCTCTTCAAGCGTGGATATATGGAATTGATTTTGCAAATATCCGTATGACTGTGACAGACCGAGGTCGTCAAGGATTTTTACGGCGGGGATGTTCGAGGAACGTTCGACTGCTTCCTTCACAGACATATCGCCGTAGAAATCATTATACGAGTTCCTCGGCTTCCATTTGTCGTTACCTATTTCCATAGCCTCGTCCTTATAGATACTGCTCTCGGTAATCTTGCTCTTATCAATAGCGGGACCGTAAACCGACAGCGGTTTAATGGACGAGCCCGGCTGACGTACCGACTGTGTGGCTCTGTTCCAGCCTCGAATATCGGTTTTTTCTCCAAGACCGCCTATAATGCCCTTAATTTCACCCGTGTACGGGTCAAGAACAATCATAGCCGCCTGCGATTTTCCGTCGTCATAAATCGAGTTTTCAAAAATATTTTCCATTGTGTCTTGAATATCAACGTCAATGGTGGCGTAAATTTTCATACCGCCGTTATAGACCTGCTGTGTAGCAAAATCCTCCGAATAGCCTTTCTGCGTCTGCAAATCGGAAATAACATCGCTTACCACCTGGTCGGAGAAATATGACGTGATACCCGACTGACGCGCTCTGTAGCTCGTATCAAGCCCCAAATCGCTCGCCGATGCGGTCTGATAATCACTTTCGCTTATTTTGCCGAGTTCAAGCATCTTTTTTAGAACTCTGTTTCGTTTTTCGATGTTGTTGTCAGGGTGATTTATCGGCTCATATTCCGACGGATACTGCGTAATTCCCGCGATGGACGCGGCTTCCGTCAGCGTTAAATCAGACGCGTTTTTGTTAAAATATAAATTTGACGCGGCTTCAACGCCGTTGCAGTTGTTTCCGAAAAATACGATATTTAAGTAAAGCGTCAGAATTTCGTCCTTGGAAAGCTCTTTTTCCAGCGCGATAGCGCGCATAATTTCCTTGATTTTTCGCGCGGAGGTTTTTTCGCTTTCCTTTGTGATATTTTTTATAACCTGCTGAGAAATCGTACTTCCGCCGTAATCTGCGCTTCCGATACCTATTTTAGCGAGGATATATTTTGCAGTTGCTCCAAAGGTACGCTTAATGTCAACGCCGTGATGCTTATAAAATCTCTCGTCCTCGATAGAAACTATAGCGTCCTTCATATATGGTGAAATCTTATCAGAGTCCACCCAAATGCGGCTTGACGACGAAGCAATTTGTTCAAGCTCGTAGGATTGTCCGAAGCTGTCGGTATAATAAATAAACGAAGTTGAATTAAGTGCAAGATTGCGGATATTCATATCTTTTATTTCCTGTTTGACAGCGGCGTACATACCTATACTTATACCCGAAACTATTACAATACATATAAACAAAGCCGCAAAAACGGTAAGCCTTAAACGCCGTCTGAAACGGAGCTGTTTTTCCGTCAAACGCTTTTTCGGCTTGCGTCTGCGCTGTGTCTGCGGCTGCGCGGCGCGCCTTCTTGACGGAGCGGCATGCGCCTCGGAGCTTTCGTAATCAGCCGAAGCAGCCGCCGCGGGCTTATTATCCAGTATTCTTCTGCGGGATTCGGCAGATGATGACGCTGTGGACGTAAGCTTGTCGTATTGGTCCCAGTCAAATTCATCATTGCCGGAATATCCCAAATTGTTTCTGTTGTTTCTGTAATTATCTGCCAAAATTAACCCCTCCTTCTATAAACAAAGAAGATATAATTATCATAATTATACCATATTTTACACAAATTTGCAATACCATTTTTACAAAAAACTGTAAAATCTGTTTTTTATGGGGATTTTGTGTACGAAAAAAGGCTTTTGCCGCAGCAAAAGCCTTTTTGATAACTTTTTGAATTAGTTCTCTTCAGCCATTTTAACAAGCTTTGCGTACTTTTCTTCCGCATTCTTGACAGCCTTAGCGAACAATTTCTTTGCTCTTTCGGGATTTGAGCGGGCAAGTGAGTTATAACGAACCTCGCCCATGATGAAGTCCTCATATGACGCCGACGGAGCTTTTGAATCAAGCTGGAACGGATTTTTGCCTTCCATTGCACGTCTGGGGTCATATCTGAACAAGTGCCAGTATCCTGCCTCGACAGCTTTCTTTTCCTCAGTCTGAGCAATGCTCATGCCGCCCTTTATGCCGTGATTGATACACGGAGCATACGCGATAATGAGCGAAGGACCGTTATAGCTTTCAGCCTCAATCATAGCCTTCAATAACTGGTTCTGATCAGCGCCCTGTGCAACCTGAGCAACGTATACATAGCCGTAGCTCATTGCGATTGCAGCCAAATCTTTTTTC
>CAZBXN010000135.1:0-3990 GCA_964496015.1 uncultured Lachnospiraceae bacterium
AAACAGGCGCGTCGTCTGTTAAGGATATGGGCAAGGTTATGGCGGAGGTTATGCCAAAAACTAAGGGCAGAGCCGACGGAAAAGAAATTAACGCGATTGCGCGTCAGTTTTTAAATTAAAAAAATTATGCAAAAGAGATTTTTAATCTCTTTTGCATATATACTTGCTGGTATAGCTCAGTTGGTAGAGCAACGCATTCGTAATGCGTAGGCCGCGGGTTCGAGTCCCATTACCAGCTCCACGCTGCGGTGAACCCCACGGTTCACCGCTTCTTTTTACCAAAAAATAATTTTACATATTTTCAAACTTTGCAAAAACGTCCGTGCTTAAAATCCCGCTCGGGCGGTTATAGCGTTTTAACAAAAACAGACAGTCAGGGTCGCGGGTAATACGGTTTACGCCCTCAGTGCAGCTTAAAACCGCCTTAAAGCCCATGTCCTTTAATATGCCGAGCGATTCCTCGGAGTACGCTCCAAACGGATACGTGTAAATATACGGCTCATATCCCGAATTATTTATAAAGCAATCCTGATTTTTCTGCGTGTCGGTGCGGAAAATTTCTTTATATTCCTCTATATCCTCGCCCTCGTTACGCTTTGAACCGTTTCTGCCCTTATCGTAGCTGTGGAAGCCGTAGGAGTGATTTGCAAGCTCCACCCTCGGATTTTTGGAAAGCTCGGCGAGGTCTTTCCACCTCATATAGCCGTATGCGAGGCTCTCGACATCGTTTGCCGAATATTCGTCCGTATACTCCCCTACTATACAAAACACCGCGCAGGTGTCCGTTTCTTCAAGCATAGGCACAATATAACCATAGTTATTGTAGCAGCCGTCGTCAAAGGTCAGCATTATGGGTTTTTCGGGCAAAGGCGCTCCGTTTTCTATATAATCAATGAGATTTTCAACCGAAACGGTTGTGTAGCCGTTCGCCTTTAAATAATCAATATCGGCTCTTACCTCGCCCGGCGTAACAACATATTGCCCCGACATGTCCGTATTCTTCAAAACACTGTGATACATCAAAACAGGCATATCAATCCCCTCGTCCTCATTCATCGCAGTCGTTATGCCGTCATGACGGACATAACCTGCAAATACAGCCGTTCCCGCAAGAAAAACTGCCAAAAGTAATATATTTATTTTAATCAAGCTTTTCAAAAAAAATCACCTCACATCATTTATATGATGTGAGGTGATAATAAATTACGCTTTATTGACCGAGCCGAAAAGCTCCATTTTTTCCTTAACGATTGTCTTAATCGCAGCCGCACCGGGTGCTAACAGCTTTCTCGGGTCAAAGCCCTTGCCCTGCAAGTCTTTGCCCTCTTCAATATACTTTCTTGTAGCCTCCTGGAAATAAAGCTGACATTCGGTATTTACGTTGATTTTAGCAACGCCCAAAGAAATCGCCGTCTTTATCATGTCTGCGGGAATACCCGTTCCGCCGTGAAGAACAAGCGGCAAATCGCCGATAAGCTCTTTTGTTTTGCCGAGAGCGTCAAAGTCAAGACCTTTCCAGTTCTCGGGGTATTTGCCGTGGATATTGCCTATACCCGCCGCTAAGAAATCAACGCCCAAATCCGCGATTTTCTTGCACTCGTTCGGGTCTGCGATTTCGCCCGCACCTATAACGCCGTCCTCTTCGCCGCCGATTGAGCCGACCTCAGCTTCAATGGATATTCCTTTTTCGTGGCATACCTTGACAAGTTCCTTTGTCTTTTCAACATTTTCCTCAATCGGGAAATGCGAACCGTCGAACATTACCGAAGAAAATCCCGCTTCAATACATTTGTAGCAGCCCTCATAAGTACCGTGGTCAAGATGAAGCGCAACGGGAACGGTTATATTCATTTCCTCAAGCATTGCCTTAACCATTGCGGCTACGGTCTTAAAGCCTGTCATGTACTTGCCCGCGCCCTCGGAAACACCCAAAATTACGGGCGAATTGTTCTCCTGCGCCGTTTCCAGAATAGCCTTTGTCCACTCTAAATTATTTATGTTAAACTGACCTACGGCATATTTGCCTTTTACAGCCTTATTTAACATATCTGTTGCTGAAACTAACATTGTAATTTCCTCCTCGTTTTTTATTTATTATCTGACGGAACAATTCCGAACAGTAATTTACTTTCCCAATACAATAACTGTCGCATTAAGCACCATTGCGAGATTTTCGGGCGTCGCGTCGATTATTTTTGTCCGTCTGCACCTCGGACACGAAAGCAATATGCGTCTGCCTATAATATTTACGGACACAGCCTCGCTTCCGCATACGCACGAAACATTGCCGTCGTCGCGCATTTCATAAATAATATCGGCGATGTCATATAAAATATCATCTGCATTATCGTCATATTCGCCGTCCAAATCGTCAAGGTCGTTCATCGCGTCCTCATACATTCTTGAATATTCGGCAAGCGTTTCCCTTATCGCCTTGTCAATGCTTTTACGGGTTCCGATAAAGAACGACGACAGCCCGATTTCGGGACACGGAAAAGTCAAAAGCTCGCTTTTCCAGAACACCGACGCATTTACCGAATGGGCGTGAACTCCGCCGCAAAACGGACAGCTCACGCTTATTTTAAATTTATCGCCTTTTGGCGTAACCGACGCCAGAAGATGACGGCAGCCTCTTATCGGGCATAAAATATTCATCGGTCTGCCGCCCGAAAATTCAAAAACCGATACTGTACCCATTGACGCATTTGAACATTCGGGGCAAATCGAAGCGGTTACTCGCTTTATATCAACCAGCATTTATGCCACTCCTTTACTTGTTTTCTCTCGCGCTGAAAAACAGATATTGCTGCGCATAGCCTCCCAAATCGCCGAATTTTTCCTTTGCAAAATGGCTTATTTCGCTTATCGGCTGCTCCAAACCCCCAAAATAATACTGCTCCATCGTGCGCTTTATCCAAACGTCCACGGGGAATGCGTCCACGCGGCGCAGTCCGAAAAGCAATATGCAGTTTGCGACTTTCTCGCCGATACCGTTGATTTTCCTAAGCTCGTCCTTAGCCGCGTCTGCCGAAAGCCCTTGTATGTAATCGAGGCTGATTTTGCCCGACGCGATTTTTTCCGCCGCGTCCATGATATATTTGTCACGGTAGCCCGCGCGTATGACGGACAAGTCCGCCTGCGTAAGCGACGCGGTTTTCTCGGGCGTCGGGAACGCATAATAGGTTTTATCCATATAACGGATTTCCTCGCCGAAGTTTTCGCAAAAGCGGTTTATTATTCCTTTTATCCGTGGAATGTTATTGCTCGCCGAGATTATAAACGATATAATCGTTTCCCATAAATCCTGATTTAATATGCGTATTCCCCCGCCGTCTTTTATTGCGTTTTTAAGGATTTTATCGCGCGAAAGCGTTTTTTTGATTTCGCCGTAATCGCAGCCCAAATCAAAATAATTGTACCATACGCTGTCAAAATCCTCTTTTGACGTACCGTAAAGCGTTACGGTATCGCCCGACTGCGAAATTCTCAGCGCCTTTGAAAATGCGACGCCCTCGTAAACGCCGTCGCCGACAGCGTCAAAGCGAAAACATTGACCGCACTCAAAAATATGCCGTAAATCAAAGTCGCGCACATTCCGCAGGATAATATTGTTATTTTTGATTATAGTTTCCATAGACTTAGTATAACACACTGTTATAAATTTATCAAGGATTTTCCGAATTTTAAATAAAATTTTGCAAAAAAGAAAAATATCCGATGTTTTAAGCATCGGATATTTTTTCTCGTATTTTCCGCATGTAGGATAATTTATCTCATTTTCTTTTCGTAGTCCTCAATCATCTTCTTAACCATATGACCGCCGATTGAACCCGCCTGCTTAGCTGTTAAATCGCCGTTGTAGGTATGACCGAGGCTGATGCCCAATTCCTGAGCCGCTTCCGTTTTGAACTTCTCAAATGCTTGCTTTTTACTCTTTGACATTTTCTTGTTCTCCTTTAAATTATTATTAAGTCTACCAAATGTATCCTC
>CAZBXN010000136.1:0-3968 GCA_964496015.1 uncultured Lachnospiraceae bacterium
AGTTTGAGCTTGGCAAGGGCGTGCAGTTAAAGGACGGTAAGGACGTTACGATTATCGCGACGGGACTTATGGTTCAGGAGGCGCTGAAGGCTGCCGATATGCTTAAAGCCGACGGCATTGACGCGAGAGTTATAAACATTCACACGATTAAGCCGATAGACGAAGAAATAATCGTAAAGGCGGCTAAGGAAACAGGCGCGATAGTTACGGCTGAGGAACACTATATAATGGGCGGACTTGGCAGCGCGGTAACGGAGGTTGTATGCGCAAATGCGCCCGTACCCGTTAAGATTATCGGAACAGACCGTTTCGGTCAGTCGGGTAAGCCTGCGGAATTGTTTGAGGAATACGGTTTGACGGCTGAAAATATGGTTAAGCAGGCAAAAGCTGCAATAGCCTTGAAAGGTTAATAATGATGAAAAAAATATCTTTAATTTTAATGACAATTTTGGCAGCTTTCGGGCTTTGCTCATGCAGCGGCGGCACAACAGGGCTTTTTGCACAGGCGACCCCCGTGCCTATTCCTGAGCTGAATCCGGTTGAAATTCTTTCGGCGGAGGACGTGTATGCGGCGCTTAATTATGCCTACGCGCCTGTTCTTGAGGGTGATACTTATGTCCGCGACGGCAATGTCGTAACGGCGACGTACCGCAGTGAGCCCATGGGGCAGGACCCTGTTATAATCACCATCTCACAGTATACAAGTTCAGTACCTAAGGAAAATATCTGGTACGAATATGATTATGACAGAGTAAAGCGTCCGTCTGCGGAAGCGATTGAAGCTCTTGGAGAGGACGCGTTTATCGCGTATCCCTCAATTCATGTATATGACAGGGGCTGCCACATACAGATTACGGCAGGTTCGGGCGACACACCCGAGCAGCGTGATTTGCTGATTAGTCTTGCAAACACGGCGGCGGCAAAAATAGAAGCTATAATGCCTGCAGAACAGCAATAATATAAACCGTTTTGTCAAAAAGATTATTGTGCATTTTGCATAATAATAAATGGCGGCAAAACGGTTTATTTTTATGCCGTTTATTTTCAGAATGTCTGAAAAATGGCTTGAACAGTACAGTTTTCACAATCAGCACAAAAATTTACAAAATTTTTTGTATATAATTACCATATATATTTATTGAAAAAGGGTTGAAAAATTTTACTAAACGTGATACAATATCAAATTTGACAATATAACCGAATTATGCTATAATAATCTTATAAATTGTAAAATTATAGGATAAGGAGGTCAATAAAATGTACAATGTCGGCGATAAAGTTGTGCACCCAATGCACGGCGCGGGAGTAATTGAAGATATTAAAGAAATAGTAATCGCCGGTAAGAAACGCAAGTATTATACAGTGCGTTTTGCAATGGGAAGCATGACAACAAATATACCGATAGAGAACAGCGAGAATATCGGTATAAGAGATGTTATAGGGAAGAGAGAGGCAAAAAAGGTTTTGGAGTATTTCAGAGATTTGCCGATTACAGATGATACGAATTGGAATAAACGCCAGAGGGAAAATATGCTGCGAATTAAATCGGGCGATATTTATCAGGTGCTTGGCGTTTTAAAGGACTTGATGTTCAGAGAGAAAACAAAAGGGCTTTCCACAAGCGAACGCAAAACTTTAGGCAGCGCAAAGCAGATTGCCATGAGTGAGCTTGTGCTGTCAAGCGTTGCGGAATTGGGCGATATAGAAAATATAATGTACGATACTATAGACGCTCTGGTTTAAAAGCTGTTGAAAATGATGTTTAAAAATAACGTCCCTTTGGGGACGTTATTTTTATGCTTCATGTTTCATCAGGCTCAAAACATATTGGTGGGAAATGTTAGATGTGTATTGTTATATAATGTTTGCAATTATCAAAGAGGGGAATTTTGATGCCTTCTATCTGTTTTCCGTCAAGTTCTATGGGAAGCTTTTGGTGGTCATTTATAACTGTGACATTATATACGGCATTTCTAAATTGTCTTTGATATATTATTTTATCCCATTCATCGGGAATACACGGTTTTATCTCTATGCAGTCATAGCCAATAAAGAAGCCTGCTATATATTCGGCAATCGCCCGATAAACCCAGCCTGCCGTACCGCTTATCCATGAAGATAGTGTTTCGCCCGCTCTCGGATGGTCGGGACCGAGATACATGTTAGTGGTTACATAAGGTTCTGCACCCGATACTTCCGACGGATTATGTTTGCTGTCGGGAAGAATTTTAAGCAAGGTTTCATATGCCTTATCAGGTCTATGGGCATATATATCCATAATAACTTTAAAGGCTGCTCCGTGACAGTATGGAGTTCCGTTTTCATGAACACCGGGAATAAATCCTGTAAGACGTCCGATTTTTGCATTGTATTTTGTATACGAGGGATATAGAGTGAGCGTGCCGTTTTCCGATTCGAGATACTTGTCTATTGCTTTAATACATAAATCAGCCCTGACCTTATCGGCAATACCTGATATAATAGCCCATGTCTGGCTGTTCAGATAAATCATGCCTTCTTTTTCGGTATGACTGCCGACGGGTTTGCCGTCATCGGTATAGCCTTGCAGATACCATTCATCGTCCCAGCCGTACTCATTTACCGCTTTTTTGATTTTTTCAGCTCTCATACGCATTTCTTCGGTTACTGCGTTATCTCCGATAACCTTATCGGCGATTTCAGCCATACTGTTAAGTGCATTATAAAGAGCAATTGATGTCCATAGGCTCTCGCCGTTTTCAGCCATACCGCTTAGTGAATCGTTCCAGTCGCAGGCGTGCATTTTAATCAAGCCGTGAGAGCCTGTATCATCTGACGAACAACGTGTTGCGGCAAGCATATGCTCCCATACTGTATCTTCTCCGCCGTCAAGATATGACACCTTTTCTTTCAGGAAATCATAATCTCCTGTTTCCTTCAGATAAGCATTTACTGTCGGAGCAATCCATGTAGGGCTGTCGGATGCGTTAATCGGAATAAGCGGCTGCCAGCCGCGTACGCATACGCCGCTTTTATAGATATTTTGAAGGGCTTCGTATATCTTGGCTTTTGCAAATTCGGGTGAGAAGGATATAACCGCCCATGCGTCCTGTAATTGGTCGCGGAAACCTTTTCCTTTACCTCGTCCGACTTCGGAACAGAGAAGTATCTGTTTTTTCAGCCAGTAATTTACATAATCATTTATTTTTTTGTTGGGAGTGTTTATTACAAACTTATCCTTAATATCATTATTTTGCCGTATCAGCTGTTCAAATTGCGATTTTACAAAGTCAGTATTAACTATTTCTTTTGAAAATTCCAACGCTCTTTCTCTGCTGTCGCACATACCGACTGCAATATTTATTGATAAATTTTTATTTGGCGCAAGCGTTATGCTGTGTTCAAGCGCGAATAAAATACCTTCGCTTGCAGCGTCTGAATTAGTCATTCCGTTTCTTATAGCGTCAGGATTTACAAAAGAGCCGTATTCTCCGAGAAAGGCTTTGCGGCTTGTTTCGTAGCCTTTAACGTCATAACTGCTGCACATAAATGATTTATACCATTTATGCGGAGCGCCTATATCGGGATTAGAAGCATAAATCAATCTGTCGTCAAGCTTTAAGCCGTGAACCCATGAACGGTATCCGCAAACTCTGTCGTAACCTTCAAGAGAAAGATTAACGCAAGGGTAAAGACTGACATGCTTTTCGAAATTGTTTGTGTTTTCAATATCAACTGTCCATATTTCAGCGGGATATTTTTCACCCACAAATAAACGCCAGCTTATTTTAATTCCGTCTTTACTGCCGCAAATTGTAGTATAGCCTATTCCGTGAGTACATTCATAACTGTCGAGAGGTTCGTTTACGGGAGTAAAACCGGGATTCCATAATGTATTGGTATCAATGTCTTTAATATATAAATATCTGTCACCGTTATTGATGAGCTGACCGCGTCCGCGCGATTGTTCATCCATATAAAATGCCGCG
>CAZBXN010000137.1:0-3916 GCA_964496015.1 uncultured Lachnospiraceae bacterium
ACAGACCTCAGTTCTATTTCAGAACAACTGACGTTACAGGCGTTATCACTCTTCCCGAGGGCACAGAAATGTGCATGCCCGGCGATAACGTAAAGATGGAAGTTGAACTAATCACACCTATCGCTATCGAAAAGGGACTTCGTTTCGCTATTCGTGAAGGCGGCAGAACAGTTGGTTCAGGCGTTGTTTCGGAAATCGAAGGCTAATTAAAAGCATAATAAAAAGTGACTGTGAAATTCACAGTCACTTTTTTGTATCATAAGCTTATTTTAACATTCTGTCTATTATCGTTTTAACCTCGCCTCTTGTTATGAAGTTATCGGGTTTTATCGTTCCGTCCTCATAGCCGCCTATATAGCCCGCGTTTATCATCTTTGCCATACTGTTCGCATACCATGCCCCGCTGTCAATATCCTTTGCCGTAAGCGCCGTATCGCCGTCAAATATAAACCTCGCCATAACCGCCGCAAACTCCGCGCGCGTGATATTCTTATCGGGCTTAAACGTATTATCGCCGTAACCCGACATAATACCCTTGTCGCACAACGACACAACCGCGTCATGATACCACGCAGACGGCTCTATATCGTCAAAATTACTGTTATCCGATATTCTTCTGTCCGCTATAATTCTCGATACGATTTGAGCCGTTTCCGCGCGTGTGATGTTGCCGTCCAAATCGAGCGTGCCGTCCGCCCTGCCTTTCATATAATTTACGGGCTTTTTTGTAAGGCACGGCGTAATTTCTAATGTATCGCCGTTGCCGTAATACGCAAAATCAAATTTTGCGCTGTCGGCGGCATTTTTGCCCAAAACTGCAAATACCCTGTTTTGATTTACCAGCCCGTCAACAAAATCCGCACAGCCTTTTATATCTTCGACCGTTGTTGAGAGCATTTCATTTCTTATTCTCTCACATTCTTGGGGCGACTTGTTCTTTAATGCAAAACCCGCCCCGTATTCGGTTGAGGTATAATCCCACCTGTCGTAATCCTGCACGGCAGCGACAATAAATGAATTGAGCTCGTTCTGCGTCATTTTAAGATTTCTCAAAAAATCGCCCATTCCCTGCCACAAGGTAATCGCAAAATCAATATCCTGAAGTCCCGTAACGGCTGACGTCATAGAGCCTTCATTAAATCTGATATTACAGCCGTAAGCGCCGTATTTTCCGCGCATGGTGGGATATATGTATTTTGTTGTAAGCACATTGCCAAGCACTGCCATTTTACCCGAATATTCGCTTTGTTTATATGGCGCGGTAATCATAAAATGATTTGCGTCAGCCATTTTAGTTATTGCCGCCGCCCTGTTATAGCCCATGGGGAGCTTTAATTTAACGCTCTTTTCCTCCCTTGTGTCCTTAAACAAATCAATAACCGCGTCTTTAAATTCACTGTAGCCGTTATTGTCGCCTACGTATTGAACAACAGGCTTTTCGCTTATCATTTTATCCGCGATTGCTTTTATTTTGCTCATAATATTCCGAACGTCGTTTGTGTCAAGCGATTGCAAAAAACGGTAATAATGCGGCGAACCCTTAACTATTGTGTTCAGCGGAATATATGTTGAAAATCTGCCTTCTCCCGACAGCGCGCTGTCCTTCATCTCGCCGCTTAAATAATACGGGTCAAAATAACTGTCCTTAATTTCTTTAGGCTTTGTTAAAATATATTCCTTTAAATCGTCCGCGTTCCACATTTCTTCCGATTGGAGCATGGAGATAGCTTTTTTAAGCGTTTCCGTCTGATTTTCACCGCCAATCCATATATTAAAATGCGGATTTATTTTGTCGGGGTTATCCGCGTTTTCAAACGGCTGAATTGACAGATAAAAGCCGCCGTTTGCTTTATCCGCCTGATACTGCCAAAATTCATACATCAGATGCGCGTAATCAATATCATTTTCCGTCAGCGGAAAATATACGCTTGCGGAACAGTCCTCGTCATCTGACGGCTTTTCGGTATAATAAAATTTAATTCCGTTTTCCTCCTCAATTTTCGGCGTAACCTTTTTCGGAGCGTCCTTTACCTCGTCAAGCGACAGAAACGGAATTTTTGCAATTACCGCGGGGTCGTCCTCTGCGTCGTTCCACTTCTGAAATTCCTTTGTTTCACGCTTAATTTTTTCAAGCTCTTCTGCGCTTACACTAACGCTGCTGTCCTCTGTCCCAAATATGCCATTACCCGAAACAACCGTTACACGGCACGGGTTCTCTGTAAAATACCTCTTCAAAAGCTCTTCAAAATATTCCTTGTGCTCTCTGTAATATTCCCTCATTGCATTTGTTTCCGTATATGCAAGCGGGTCGTTTTTATATAAAAGCCCTATCATCACGCGGTCAAAATTCTGATAAAAATATCGGTCGTTATTGTCTACATACTTGTCAATTTCTTTATCGTCTATACCGTTTTCCGTAAGGTCTGAAAGAACGGAATTATAATCGGAAATCACCATTTCCTTATCCGCAATCGGCACGCGCGAAACCATCATGCCCAGAGCCGATACTCCTCCCGTATTTCCTCCGACAGTGTATATATTTGAATATCCCTTATCCTCCATTTTCTGACGAATAATATCATACACTATTTCATTTGCGTATTTGTCCTTCGGGTCAGCATCCGCCGATACGCCCGAAAACATAAAGCCTATATCAACGGTTTTAGTGTCCCTGCTTATATTGTATTCCTGAATTTTTTCCGACGGTATTTGTTTAGTGTCCTCAAACGAAAGCTTTGGGGCTTCCTTTGTATTTTCCGAAAAAAACTCATTAAGTACATCAAGTGTTTTATCAATGTCCTGATTTCCCGCAATATATGTCATACTGTTTGAGGGAATATAGAAGGTGTTGTAAACGCGCATTAAATCGTCGTATGTAAGCGTTTTAATCTCGTCAAGCTCGCCGCCCGCGCTGAACACGGGCGTAGTGTCGCCGTAGATTGCGCGATACATTTTATCTGCGAGGAAATTAACCGAATTTTCCTCGGTATTGAGATTTTTTATGCGGAGCTCGTTATAAACGACGCCGTTATACTGCGCCTTTCCGTCCGCGTACTCTACGCGTATGCCCTGCTGTTTAAAAATGTTCTCGTCATGCAAAAACATCGGGTGGAATATGCCGTTCATGTAAACGTCAATCATATTGTAATATTCATTTTGATTTGCGGTTTTTATCAGATAATATGTGCAGTCATCCGCCGTAAAACCGTTTAAAATAAGCTCCGACGTGCCGTTCTGGATATAGTGCATGATGTTCTTTATCGGGTACTTGTCGCTTCCGCAAAACAGCGCGTGCTCAAGCACATGGTTTGCGCCCTTGCTGTCAACAGGCGGTGTTTTAAATCCGAGTACAAATTCGCGGTTATCGGATTTGTTGTCGTTATATATAACGTCCGCGCCTGTTTTCTTATGACGGTAGCGGTAAATTGTGCCGCCTAAATTTTCACTCTGCTGTGTGCCGATAAGCTCAAACGCTTCATTATCGGCAAGTACGGCGGTAAATGCAAGATTAAACATCATCACCGCCGCAAATATCGCTGAAATTATTTTCTTTTTCATTGTATCATCCTCCTTATGCTGTTATTGTATAATGAAACAATAAACTTTTTATAAAGAAAAAATAAAATGTTTATAAATTTTCCTGCCGAAAAAACCGCTGCATTGCAGCGGCTTTTTCATTATTTAAAATCAATTATTTCCTTCGCCATAGCGATAAGCTCTTCCTGTCCGAGCGGACTGTCCATTGCGTTAATATGGTACTTAATGCCGTCCTGTATCCACGTTACGCCCTGAACCTCATGAATTTCAATATCGTCCGTGCCGTAGGAGAACACATACTTGCCCTCTGCCTCGTCCTTTATATCCTGCTCGGTCTGCTGATAATCTCCGGGCACAAACTTATTTGTAAACGCATTGT
>CAZBXN010000138.1:0-3872 GCA_964496015.1 uncultured Lachnospiraceae bacterium
TCACGGTCTGTACTGCCTGCTTCATGAAAAGCCGTATGAGGGTATCAACGGTTCGGGTAAGCACAACAACTGGTCAATCGGCACATCTGACGGCGAGCTCCTGTTGAAGCCGGGCAAAAAACCCGAGGAAAATGTACAGTTTCTTCTGTTCCTTGCGGCTGTTATTAAGGCTGTTGACGATTATGCGGATTTATTGAGAGTATCTGTCGCGACTGCAGGAAACGACCACCGTTTGGGCGCAAACGAAGCGCCTCCCGCAATCATTTCAATGTATTTGGGCGACCAGTTAGCGGCTGTTGTTGAACAGCTAAAGAGCGGTCACGGCGTTAAGTATGACGAGGGCAAGCTTATTGAAACAGGTGTAGAGTCACTTCCCGACATTGAAAAAGACACAACAGACAGAAACAGAACTTCGCCGTTTGCGTTTACGGGTAACCGTTTTGAGTTCCGCGCGCCGGGTTCAAGGCAGTCAATCGCGGGTATCAACATTGTAATTAACACAATCGTTGCGGAAACTCTGACGGAAATCGCAGATAAGCTTGACGGCAGCGCTGATATGCACAAGGCGGCTCTTGACATGGCAATTAAAATCTTCAAAGACCATGACAGAATTATATTTAACGGTAACGGCTACAGTGATGAATGGGTTGTTGAAGCTGAAAAGAGAGGCCTTTATAACCTCAAAACCACTCCCGACGCTATGCCTCACTTTGTTACTCAGAAGTCGATTGACCTCTTCACAAAACAGGGCGTATTTACCGAGGTTGAGGTTAAGACGCGCGGCGAGATTATGATGGAGGATTACAATAACACGCTTCATTTTGAGATGCTTACAATGCTTGAAATGGCAAAGCAGGAAATTTTACCCGCATGTCTAAAGTACACAAAGTTTGTAACAGATGATTTGTCCTCAAAGAAATTACTCGGTCTTGACGCTCCGAACGAGCTCAAAAAGGCGCAGAAGCTTACAACGCTTACCGAAGAGCTTATCGCAAGAATTGACACGCTTGATAAGGCTTCCGAAGTTCCCGAGCTTGATGCGTATGCAACAGGTATGTATTACAAAAATACCGTTATCCCCGCTATGGACGCGCTTCGCGAAACCTCGGATACTCTTGAAACAATTGTTTCAAAAGAATACTGGCCGTTCCCGACGTACACGGAATTGCTTTACAGCATTTAATTGCAGACAAAAAGGACTTGATTTTATCAAGTCCTTTTTTCATTTGGTTTTCTTTTCTTTTGGCACGCGGGAGGATATTTCTTGTCAAGGTGATATTCCCTGCACGCTTTGCAGTCGCCGTGACGCGCGCATTTCCGCTTACACGGGCAATTATCCGTCATGATTTATCACCCGCATTTTATATTTTTTCAAAAACTCTGCGTCCTCTTTTGTAAGCTCCGCTTTTTCAAGCATATCGGGACGCTTGTTCAGAGTATTTATAAGCGACTGTTCCCTTTTCCACTTTTCAATATTGGCATGATGTCCCGATATGAGGATTTCGGGAATTTCCATGTCGTGCCATACAGGCGGACGCGTGTACTGCGGATATTCAAGCAGCCCGTTAAAATGCGACTCGTTTTCATACGAGCCCTCGTTTGCAAGCACTCCCGGAATAAGCCGCGACACAGTGTCTATTACTGCCATTGCGGGAATTTCGCCGCCCGTCATGACAAAATCGCCTATTGATATTTCCATATCGACTATTTCGTCAAGTACGCGTTGGTCCACGCCCTCATAATGACCGCATAAAATCACAATGTGCTGCTCTTTTGACAGCTTAGCCGCCATAGACTGATTAAATACCTTGCCTTGCGGCGACATATATATTGTAAGCGGCTTATAATCAAGCCCTGCTGCAACCGACATATATGCGTCATATATAGGCTGCGGGCTCATGAGCATGCCTCCGCCGCCGCTGTATGGGTATTCGTCAACCTTGCGGTGCTTATTCTGCGTATAATCGCGTATATCAATAAAATTCATTTCAAGCAGCCCGCTTTGGCGTGCCCTGCCTATAATACTGTCGCCTAAAACTGCGTCAAACATAGCGGGAAACAGCGTCAACACGTCAAATTTTATCAAAGCTCATCAAGACCTTCCATCATTTCTATTGTGATTACCTTCTTTTCAATGTCTATATCCTTAACAATTTCATCAATTACGGGAATAAGCATATTTTTCTTGCCCTCACGCTTAACATCGTAAATATCGTTTGCGCCCGTGTTAAAAATATCGGCAATTACGCCTATTTCCTCACCTTCGGCAGTAATCACCTTTGAGCCCAGTAAATCGGCTATATAGTACACGCCCTCGGGAAGCTCGCCGAGCATATTGCGCTCGACATACAAAATAAGATTTTTATATGTTTCCGCCTCGTTTATATCGCTTATTTCCCTGAATTTTATAATCAAATTGTTTTTCTGATATTTAACCGATGAAATATGCAGCTTTTCATCGCCTGTTTTCTTCTTTACATAAACATAGTCTATATTTTCAAAATCATCGGGATAGTCTGTCCAAGGTGCGACCTTAACCTCACCGCGAAGCCCGTGCGTATTTATAATCTTTCCTGCTTCAAGCATCTTCAAACCTCCGAAAAAAAATAGATAAAAATGCGGACAAACGCCCGCATTTTCAATCAGATAATGTCAACCGAAACCTGCTTATTTTCACGGCTTGCGGCTGCTTTTACAACAGTTCGTATTGCTTTTGCAATTCTTCCCTGCTTTCCGATGACCTTGCCCATATCGCCCTGAGCCACTCTAAGCTCCAACGTTATGCTTTTGTCATCGTTTTCTATCTCAGTGATATTTACATCATCGGGATAGTCTACAAGTGATTTGGCTACAATTTCCAATACTTCTTTCATCAGCCTGTCCCTCCAATAATTAGATAATGTTAGACTTCTTTAAAAGGGCTCTTACAGTGTCGGTCGGCTGCGCTCCGTTGCCAATCCATTTCTTAGCCGCTTCAGCGTCAATGTTGATTTCAGCCGGCTCCGTAAGAGGATTAAATGTGCCGATTTCCTCGATAAATCTGCCATCTCTGGGGTATCTGGAATCCGCCACTACAACTCTGTAAAAAGGTGTCTTCTTTGCGCCCATTCTTCTCAATCTGATTTTAACTGCCATGTTTTTCACCTCCTAAAATTGCTGTTATTACTCAAAATTTGAATTTTAAGCTATATATATAAAGCGGGTTTTGCCCTGCCTTATCTGCGTTTTCTTAACTGCTTCAGCATTCGGTTTTGTTTGCCTCCGCTCAGCTGCTTCATCATTTTCTGCATTTGTTCAAACTGCTTTAACAACTGATTTATTTCCTGAACTTTTGTTCCGCTGCCCTTTGCAATTCTTACTTTTCGGCTTGCACCGATTATTGAGGGCTTTCTGCGCTCTTCAAGCGTCATTGACTGAATTATCGCTTCTATATGAATAAGCCGCTTTTCGTTTTCCTCCGTGTCAACTGTTTCGAGCATTTTTTTGTCAACGCCCGGTATCATGCCGAGTAACTGCGAAAACGAGCCCATTTTACGGATTTGTTTGAACTGCTCCAGAAAATCGTCAAGGTCAAATTGCTGTTTTCTGATTTTATCTTCAAGCTCCTGCGCCTTTTTCTCGTCAATCGCCTCCTGCGCTTTATCAATAAGCGTAAGCACGTCGCCCATGCCGAGTATTCTCGACGCCATCCTGTCGGGGTGGAACTGCTCCAAATCCGAAAGCTTTTCGCCTACAGACGCGAATTTTATAGGCTTGCCCGTCACCTGTTTTACCGATAACGCCGCGCCGCCTCTGGTATCGCCGTCAAGCTTTGACAATATAACGCCCGGTATAGCTAGCGGCTCGTTAAACGATTTTTCGACATTTACCGC
>CAZBXN010000139.1:0-3858 GCA_964496015.1 uncultured Lachnospiraceae bacterium
AATAGGTTATAATGCTTTTGAGTATTGCGATAACTTGACTAATGTAATCATTGGTGATGATGTTAACGAAATTGGAGAGCGGGCATTTGAAGGCTGTATTAAATTGACAGATATTTATGTTAATGAAAACAATACAAATTACATAAGCGTAGACGGTGTTTTATTCAACAAAGATATGACAGAACTTATTGTATATCCAGCAGGAAAATCCAAAACTAAATATAATGTGCCGGAAGGTGTAATAAACATTCATGAACGCTCTTTTATGCACTGTAAACAGTTAACAGAAATATTTATACCGACTACCGTTACAAATATAGGCTTTGCACCGTTTCACGATTGCAAAAATTTAACTGATATATATTATGGCGGAACAGAAGAACAATGGAAAGGAATAAAAAAGACTGATATTGGAGCAAAGACCGTTAAAATAAATTATAATTCTAATAGACTTATTATTCCGTCTATTAAAGATGTAATAATTACAAAGCAAGAAAATGACTATATTTTTAATATATCTGTTGATGATATACCATATAACTGTGAAATATTAGCCGTATTGTATGATAATAACGAAGGAATAACAGGCATTGGCAATTCAGAAATAAACTCTGGTGATACAGAAAAAACAATTACTATTTCCGCTGAACAAGCAAACATAGCAAAAGTGTTCATCTGGGACAGCTTAGAGGGCATGCGCCCATTATGTGAAGCTAAAACAAAAACAATAGAATAAAAATTTTTTATCACTGCTTTTTGAAAATAACGGAGTTTTAAGTGACCTTGATAATTAAGCCATTTTAGAATACACATAAAAAACGGCATAAGGACTGCAATTTTGATACAAGTTGCAGTCCTTTTTGCTTGCTTTCTCCTATGCTTTATGGTATAATAAAAAATTAGCCTGAAAAAACTCTTGTATAAATAAGAAAACAGAGTTATAATTATTATCAGGTGATGATTTATGAAGGGAAAGAAAAGAGATATGAACCTGCTGACGGGTTCATTGTGGGACAAAATTCTTATGTTTGCGCTGCCGCTTGCGGCGAGCAGCATATTGCAGCAATTGTTTAATTCCGCGGACGTGGCGGTTGTCGGTCATTTTGCGGGAAGCCGCGCTTTGGCGGCGGTTGGCAGCAACGGCGCGGTTATAAATCTGCTTGTAAATATATTTGTCGGGCTGTCGGTTGGTGCAAATGTAATAATAGCGCGCTTTATCGGCGAAGGAAACCGAAAAAAAGTCGAAAGCGCGGTACATACGGCTGTCATGGTGGCGATTATAAGCGGATTTATAATTATGATAATAGGTCTTGTTATTACGCGCCCGATACTGAATTTGATGTCAACGCCCGACGATATTATAGACCTTGCGATACTGTATCTGAGGATTTATTTTCTCGGTATGCCGTTTATGATGCTCTATAACTTCGGTGCGGCGATTTTAAGAAGCCGCGGCGATACGAAGCGTCCGTTTATATGCCTGCTTATTTCGGGCATAGTAAACGTGATATTAAATCTGTTTTTCGTTATCGTATGCAAATTAAGCGTGGCAGGCGTTGGTATAGCGACGGTTATGTCGAATGTAATCAGTTCGCTTATGGTGCTGTATTTTCTGATGCATGAGGATAGTGAAATAAAGGTCACCTTCAGAAATTTGAGGATAGATTTCCGCGTGCTGAAGGAAATTGCAAAAATCGGACTGCCCGCAGGATTGCAGGGAATAGTGTTCTCGTTCTCAAATATATGCGTTCAGTCCGCGCTGAACAGCCTCGGCTCCGATACGGTTGCAGGTTCGGCGGCGGCGCTGAATTTTGAGTATTTTGTGTACTTTTTGCTTAACGCTTTCACACAGGCGTGCGTTACCTTTACGAGCCAGAACTACGGCGCGGGCGAATACGGGAGATGTCACAGGACGACACAGCTTTGCGTGCTTATGGGCTTTGTTTCGTCAACCGCGCTTAGTCTTGCGTTCTATTTCCTCGGCGATACGGTGCTGAGATTTTACACGAGCGAGAGCGCGGTTATAGAAATCGGGCTTGTGCGAATGAAGTATTGTCTTGTCATGCAGTTTGTAAGCGTGTTTATGGACGTGTTTTCTGGAAGCCTGCGGGGGCTTGGCTATTCGCTTATACCCGCGCTTATCGCGCTTGCAAGCTCGTGCGGCATACGTCTTTTGTGGGTGTATACCGTGTTCCCGAGGTATCATACGTTTACAACGCTTGTTTTGTCCTATCCTATTAGCTGGGTCGTAGGCTCGGCAGGCATGGTAATCGCATACTTTGCCGTCATAAAACGAATACGAAAACGAAATCAAACGGCATAAATGATAAAATTAAAACAAAACTGACGCCTAAAGCGTCAGTTTTTTGCATATTGGGCAAATCTATGTATAAATCGGAAAAAAGCGCAAAAAATACAAAAAAGCAATAAAGGAAGTGGAAACATGAATCAGAGAATAGGAAAACAGACGGTAACTTTCGGAGAACCGCCCGTTATTCTTGAAACAGCGGCGATTGCGGGACAAAAGGAAGGGCAGGGACCGCTTGCAAATGATTTTGACGATATTTTAACGGACGACCAGTGGGGCGAAAAGACATGGGAAAAGGCGGAAAGCAAGCTGCAAAGGGAAACGGCAATGCTTGCGCTCAACAAGGCGCGCCTTACGACGGACGACATGAATTATATTCTTGCGGGAGATTTGCTAAATCAGTGTGTCGGCGCGCATTACGGACTGCGGGATTTGAAAATTCCGTTCCTCGGTGTTTACGGCGCGTGCTCGACCATGACGGAGAGCATATCAATAGCCTCGATGCTTGTCGGCGGCGGCTTTGCCGATTACAGCATGTGCGTCACGTCGAGCCATTTTTGCTCGGCTGAAAAGCAGTACCGCTATCCGCTCGAATACGGCGGTCAGCGCACGCCGTCGGCGCAATGGACGGTTACTGGCGCGGGCGCGGCGATTATTGCAAAAAGCGGCGAAGGTCCGAAGATAACGCATATAACCACAGGAAAGATAGTCGATAAGGGCATAAGCGACCCGAACAACATGGGCGCGGCAATGGCGCCCGCGGCGATTGACACGCTTTGTCAGCATTTCATCGATACGGGTTTCACGCCGAAAGACTATGACCTGATTTTAACGGGAGATTTGGGCGTTGTCGGCTCGGAAATACTCTGCGAGCTTATGCAGAAAGAGGGATATAATATTGACAAGCGTCATAACGACTGCGGAAAGATGATTTTTGACATCGAAAAGCAGGACGTTCACGCGGGCGGAAGTGGCTGCGGCTGCTGCGGAAGCGTGTTCTGCGGTCATATTATGAAAGAACTGAAAAAGGGAACGTATAACAAAATACTTGTAATGGCGACGGGCGCGCTGATGAACCCCGATATTATTCAGCAGGGCGAAACAATCCCCGCGATTGCGCACGCGGTTACGATAGTGAAATAAACGGGAAAGGACTTTTAATTATGGATTATTTAAAAGCGTTTGTGATAGGCGGACTTATATGCGTTGTCGGACAAATTCTGATTGACAAAACAAAGCTCACGCCTGCGAGAATACTTGTTACATTTGTGGTTTTGGGTGTGTTTTTACAGCTTATCGGAGTGTATGAATGGCTTGTGAATTTTGCAGGCGCAGGAGCTACAATTCCGCTGACGGGCTTTGGCTATACGCTCTGTAAGGGCGTAAATCAAGCCGTCGCGGAAAAGGGACTGCTCGGCGTGTTCACGGGCGGCATGACCGCCGCCGCGGGCGGAATATCGGCGGCTATCGTGTTCGGCTTTTTAGTCGCAATTATTTTCAGGTCAAAGTCAAAGAAATAGAAAAACAGGGGCTTTAAGCCCCTGTTTTCG
>CAZBXN010000140.1:0-3850 GCA_964496015.1 uncultured Lachnospiraceae bacterium
GCGGTGCTGTTTTTTCAAATATCAGCTTTGCCGTAACTTTATCGCCCGACTGCTCAAATTCTATCCTGTCTCCTGTTTTGGGTGTCGGGCTTGGAGAGGGCGTAGGAGTTGGACTTGGTGTTGGGCTTGGCTCTACTGTCGGTGTCGGGGTTGGCTCAACTGTTGGTGACGGGCTTGGTGTTTCAGAAATTATCTTTTGCGGATAATATCTAAAACCAACATGCTCGTCGGGATTGTCTTTCCAAATAGGTTCACCCAATTCAGGTATTAACGGCTCTAAGCCCTTGATAGATTTATACGGGTCGTCCGTATCCAAGTAATTGTCATAACATTCCAAAACAAGCAATTTCGGATTATTTTCAAAATTTAGTTTAGTTAATTTATTATTATAACAAGCTAAATCAAACAAGAATGTATTTTCATCGGTATTAAGCTCTGTTAATAAATTATTATAACACCATAGCTGTTCTAAATACTTATTACCTGATATATTAAGCTCTGTAAGTAAATTATTTTCGCAATATAGAGTATTAAGACCTTCCCATTTGGATAAATCTAACTTTTCTATTTTGTTACCCCCACAAAACAGAGCATATAAATTGGGAATAATCTCCGTGTTGATTTCGGTTATTTCATTATTTTCACAATTCAATGAAACCAACTCAGAAAAATATTGCAGCCCTTCTAAATTTTTAATACCGTAATTATCTGCGTGCAAGTGACGGCAGGTGTATATTTTCGCCCAATCGCTTATTGACATAATACTGTCGGGTGTTTTTCTTATTCCGCCATTTTCCTCTATCATATCAAGAATTGCCCTGCAAAAATTTTCATCGGGAAAAATTTCCGAGAATTTTTTATTTTCTCCGCTCATTCTGTATTCTTCGTCAACATTGACCTTTACACGCATTGACGGACTGCTTTCACTTAAAACCTCGATTGATATTCCGCTTTCAACCGTTTGAGGGTGACAATCTTTATTGAAAGAACAGCCACTGCCTCCAAATTGTCTTACCTGATGTAAATTTGAATTAGGCGTTGTTTCACTGTTAAATTTATTTCGTCCCTCTGTTCCGTTATATGCCCACATAGCAGGCGCCCATTCATTTGTACTGCGTTCAGCCCACATAAACGGGTGATAGCGCTGATTGCCGTTATTTACATTGTTTACAGCTTCGTCTATATGCCATATAATAATTCCGCCGTCAATATCTGTATCACACGTATAATAATTGTTAGCTTCCTCTACTCCTCTGTCATATCCGATAAGCTGTCGGTTTTCGACAAGAAAACATTGATTAGGGGCTGACTTGCTTCGTATTTCAAGCACATTATACTCACTGTTAATGCCGTTTTCTGTAATGCTGTTCAGATTGCCGTCCCATTCGTTTGTCTGAATAGGAGTTACAAAACCGCATTGAACTTTACTCCACGCATCCAAATGCGGAGGCATACCGCCTATTATTCCAGCTTCTCCATAATCGACAGGTCCCCCTTCATAATCATTTCCTGTATGTTCAAATTTATAGCGATGACCATCGCTTCCGCTTGACATAAGGCTATATACGCAAGTACCGCTGTCGGGAGTTGCCCCTATAGCGTCATTAAGATATAAATCGGGTAAATTAAAAACTGAGTGTCCAAGCTCATGACATATTGTTCCGATACCAGCAGAATAATTTTCATCATACAGCTCGCCCTGAATGGTAAAGCTTTCAAGAGTTATTCCGTCGTGAGTTATTAGACGGGAACGTGCTGTATGACCTCGCGTTTGTCCCTTACCTTCACTGATTGCACTTCCTCCGCTCAAACCATATCCTGAAAGTATTGCAGCTATATACGGTTTTTCTTTGGTAAAATCAAAATCAGTTTCAATAGCTCTGATTGCCAATATTACCGCTTTTTCCGGAGCCATATTATTTTCATTATGCCAAGTTTTAGTAGGATGAGGCATATCAAGAGTAACCTTCACTACTCCGTCCGAAAAATCGTCTATTTTATATTTAATATCAGTATAATTTTCCGAAAAATTTTCTGTGCTTGCCGTTCCCTCTCTTCCTATATGCACTCCTGAAGTATCGGCAGGTTCAAATATATCAAGACCGTTCGCGTTTTCTTTCCAATAGTTTACAACACTAATATCATTCGGATTGGTTGAAAACATCTTTTTATTCCAATGGTCGCAATCATATTTTATTGGAATATCATTAAATCCTATTAGAATTGTGAGCAGTTTTTGATGTGTCAGCGGTTTTTGCGTTTCCTCATCTGTTGAAAAAAGCTCTGCATCGGCGCATGGTATCTGCTGTACGCAGCTTGTCTGCCTCATCATCATTTCTCCGGGCGTCGGGAAAAGGTTCGCCGCGTGAGCGGAAATTCCGAGCGCCAAAACAAATGCCCATATAATGCTTATGCAAAATCTAAATTTTTTCAGCATGACATTCCACTCCTTCCGCAAACGATTAAGCCCCTGCAATTTTTATCTTCCCAAATTATAAAAATCCTCATAAAACGACGGATACGAAACGTCTGCACATGCGGCGTCGTCAAGTGTGCTATTTCCGTCCGCAAGCTGCGCCAAAACCGAAAGGCTCATTGCCATTCTGTGGTCGCCGTAGGTCGCAAAATTTGCGCCATGAATAGGCTTTCCGCCGCGTATAATCATGCCGTCGTCAGTTTCGGTTATGTCAATTCCGCATTTTGTGAATTCGTCCACAACCGCGCGTATTCTGTTCGTTTCCTTAACTTTCAGTTCCTGCGCGTCCCTTATGACCGTTTCGCCGTCGGCGAATACCGCCGCCACGGCGATTACGGGTAGCTCGTCAATCAGGCGCGGGATAATATCGCCGCCTATATGCGTTCCGTGAAGATTTGACGAGGCAACCGTAATATCGCCGACAGGCTCGCCCGCGATGATTTTTTCGTTCTCAATTTTTAAATCCGCACCCATTGCCGTCAGAACGTCAATAATTCCCGTCCTTGTCGGGTTTATGCCGACATTTTTTATCGTAATCTGCGAATTTGGCAAAATCAAGCCCAGCACCATGAAAAACGCCGCCGACGAAATATCGCCGGGGACGGCGACGTCACACGCGGTTAAATCCTTTCCCGATTTTACCGTGATGTCAAGACCGTCAACGCTTATATCCGCGCCCATTGCGCCGAGCAGTAATTCCGTATGGTCGCGCGATTTTTCGATTTCATGAATAACTGTTTCGCCCTCCGCGTAAAGTCCCGCGAGAATAACCGCCGTTTTCACCTGCGCGGACGCGACGGTCATCTTATAGTCCATGCCGTGTAAATGCGAGCCGTGAATTGTAAGCGGACAGTAATCGCCGTCAATTCTCGCGCCCATGCGCGAAAGAGGCTCGGTAACGCGTTTCATGGGACGCTTGCAGATTGACGCGTCGCCTGTGATTTGCGTATCGAAATTCTGCGCCGATAAAATTCCGCACAAAAGACGCGTCGTAGTGCCGCTGTTGCCTGTGTAAAGTGTATTTTCGGGCTTTTTAAGCCCGTATAAGCCCTTGCCGATAACCGTTACGGTATCACCCGACACGTCAATGTCAATGCCCATATTCCGAAAGCAGTCTATTGTCGAGAGGCAGTCTGCGCCTTTTAAAAAGCCTGTTATACGCGCTTTGCCGTCTGCAAGGGAATTGAGCATAACCGCGCGGTGCGATATTGATTTGTCGCCGGGTACGGTGATTTCACCTTTTGCGAATTGTATTTTTTTAACAGTAGTTTTCATTATTAAACTCCTTTAATACATTATGTATAAATTGATTATACCATAAATAATATAGAAAGACAAGACATAATAAGGAGAAGATTTCCATGAAAAAGCAAA
>CAZBXN010000141.1:0-3804 GCA_964496015.1 uncultured Lachnospiraceae bacterium
TCGGAATAATCTCTCTGAACATATCAATGTTCCACTTTTCAAGAGCCTCGCTCATGACCGTATGATTGGTGTACGCAAACACATGCGTAACAATTTCCCACGCTTCCTCCCAGCCGAGTCCTTTTTCGTCCATCAAAAGACGCATCATCTCGGGAATTGCAAGAGTCGGGTGCGTGTCGTTGATATGGATAACGATTTTGTCGGGAAGCTTTGACCAATCGCTGCCGTTTCTTTCCTCAAATTCTTTTAAAATCCACTGCAATGTAGCAGAAACAAGGAAATACTGCTGCTTTAATCTTAGCTTCTTGCCGTCGTCGGTTGTGTCGTCGGGATAAAGAATACCCGAAATCTGCTTGGCAAGAGCCTTTGCCTCCATCATTTTATCAAACGCGCTTCTGTCGTAATTCATCATATCAACATCTGTAGGAATTGTCGCGCTCCATAATCTTAGCTTGTTTACGATTTTTGAATCGTAGCCGACAAGCGGCACGTCGTAAGGCATAGCAAGAACAGTGTGCTCATTTCTGTGCTTAAATTCCATTTTGCCGTCTACCCACTCGCATTCAATCTGACCGCCGAATACGACCTTTACAGCCTCCTCGGGACGCGCTATTTCCCATGCGTTGCCGTGTTCAAGCCATTCATCGGGTAATTCCGTCTGATAGCCCTCTACAATCTTCTGTCTGAACAAGCCGTGCTCATAACGTATTGTACAGCCGTAAGCAGGTAAATCCATTGTCGTAAGCGAGTCGATAAAGCAAGCCGCAAGTCTGCCCAAGCCGCCGTTGCCGAGTCCCGCGTCATTTTCAACCTCTGCAATATCGGAAAGCGAATATCCCAAGTCGTTAAGAACATTTTTGTATTCGTCCGTCTGCATAAGGTTTAAAATGTTTGTGCAGAGCAATCTGCCCATAAGGAACTCAAAAGATAAATAATACAGCTTCTTTGAGCCCTCTTTTTTAACCTCACTATGCGATTTAGCCCATTTTTCCATAATGCAGTCTCTTACGGTAAGCGCGCACGCGGTATAAACCATATGCGGAGTCGCCTCCTCCATAACTCTTCCGAAGTGTCTGCTCACCTTGCCGATTATTTCTTTTTTCAGCTTTTCTTCAGCCGCTGTAAGTTTTACGGCTTTTGATGTTGTTTTCGTTTCTGCCATTATTCTCTACATTCCCTTCTCTTTTTCTTCCTTCTTTTCACCGTTTACCGCCGTGTGACACGGACGCCTCATTTTTTTGTTGCCTTTTGAGCCTTTGCCGAGGTCGTTTTTTTAGCCGCCGAAGATGTTGTTTTCTTGGCTGCTGTTGTATTTGAAGCAGTTTTCGCCGCTGTTTTTGACGTTGTTTTTGGTGTTGTTTTCTTTGATGCGCTCTTCTTTGCGGGGGCTTTTTCCGCCTCCTCAAAAGGATTTTTCACCTTTACGACTTTCGGTTCTTCCGCATGTTTTGCCGCCGCTGCCGCCGACAACTCGTCAGCCTTTTTTATTTTTTCCTCAAACGAGGTTTTTTGCTCTTTTTTTACAGGCTTTTTCGCTGTGGTTTTAGCCTTTGTTTCAGTTTTTTTTTCAGGCAAATCGTATATGCCAGTTAATTCCTGATACATCTTGATATACTTGTCAGCCGAAACATTCCACGAGAAATCCATAGCCATACCGTTATCAATTATATTATTCCATTCGTCACGGCGGTCATAATAAATCTGCATAGCATACCAAATTATGTTCATCATTTCATCGGCGTTATAATTTGCAAATGAGAAGCCCGTACCCTCGCCCGTATATTCATTATACGGCACAACGGTATCTTTTAAACCGCCCGTTTCGCGTACAATCGGCACAGTTCCGTAACGCAGGCTGATAAGCTGCGAAAGTCCGCACGGCTCAAACCGCGACGGCATAAGGAACGCGTCGCACGCCGCATATATTTTATGCGACATTTCATTTGAGAAATAAATCTGCGCCGACATTCTGTCGGGATATTTCCACGCATAGTGGCGGAACAGATTTTCGTATTTTTCATCGCCTGTTCCCAGAACCACAACCTGTGCGCCGCCGCCCAAAAGCTCCTCAATCTTATACGCTACAAGGTCAAAGCCCTTTTGGTCGGTAAGACGCGAAACAACGCCAATCATCATCTTGTTCTCATCTACAGGCAGTCCAAGCTCTGCCTGAAGCTTTTTCTTATTTTCAATCTTCTTTTTGTGAACGGTTTTCGCGGTGTAGTTTTCATAAATCATCTTATCCGTCTGCGGATTCCAATCGGTATAGGAAATACCGTTTACAATACCGACTAAATCTCCGCGTCTTGCCGAAAGAAGCTGATTTAAGCCCTCGCCGTATTCGTTAGTTGTAATTTCTCCCGCATAAGTTTCGCTTACGGTTGAAATCTTATTCGCGTAAACCATACCGCCCTTTAACAAGTTGGCGTCCTTATAATATTCCATTTTATCGGACGTGAAATAATAATCGCTTATTCCCATAGCGTCCTTTATGCCCTTGAAATCCCATCTTCCCTGGAATTTCAGATTATGAACCGTCATAACCGTCTTAATTCCCCGATAGAACGGGTTATCCTGAAATGTGTCAAGGAATACGGGGATAGGACCTGTCTGCCAGTCGTTGCAGTTAATAACGTCGGGTCGGAAATCCAGCGTCGGCAAAAGCGACAGAGCCGCTTTTGAGAAGAATATGAATTTTTCGCAGTCCAGATGTATATAATCATACGGCTTGTCACCGTTGAAATAAAACTTGTTATCAACAAAATAATAAGTACATCCGTTATGCTGTAATTCAAACACGCCTGCATACTGCTTGCGCCACGCCATATCAATGTAGATATGGTCAATATATTTCATTTTATCCTTATATTCCTGCGGTATGCAGTTGTAAAGCGGAAGAATAACTCTCGCGTCAACGCCTTTCTGACAAAGCACCGCCGGAAGCGAGCCGGCTACATCACCCAAGCCGCCTGTTTTGACAAACGGAGCCGCCTCTGATGTCGCAAATAAAACTTTCATAATTATACCTTTCCCTTTCTTCGATAAACCCTATTTAAGACCTTTATCGTATCATATATTACCTTAAAAATTTCTTTTTGTCAATTTCCAATGCAAAAAAACGGTATTTTTCACTATAAAACCATAAATTTTCGCCGTTTTATTGTAGTTTTTATTTACTCTCTATATACGCCAAAATCTTAACAGGAATAATCCTGTTAAGATTTTGTGTATTCGTTTCATTTTTATATAGTTGTTCCCTTTGCGATAGCGAGCGGATAGCTTTCCTGTCCGATAAGCTTTCTGCCCTTTGTAATATGAACTTCCTTATCAAATACAACGTGGTCAAGGTCTACGTTCTCCTCGATAACGGAGTCCTGCATGATAATCGAATTTTTGACAACCGCGCCCTTTTCAACTCTCACTCCGCGTGATAAAATGCAGTTTATAACCGTTCCCTCTATTGAGCAGCCGTCTGAAATAAAGCTGTTTTCAACCGCCGCTTCCGCGCCGTACTTTGTCGGCGACTGGTCTTTTGTCTTTGTATAAATCGGATTTTCGCGGTTAAACAGTTCTTCACGTATTTCAGCGTTCAAAAAGTTCATATTGTTTTTGTAATATGACTTTAAGGAGTCGATTTTGTCGGTATAGCCCGTGTACTCATAGCCGTACATTCTAAGTCCGCCCATTTTCTTTACGAGCGCGTCCTTTACAAAATCACGGTCGCCTCTTGCGCTGCATTCGTCAACAATGCTTTCAAGAAGCGCCTTTTCCATTACGTATACGTCCATGCTCGCGTTTGAGGTT
>CAZBXN010000142.1:0-3799 GCA_964496015.1 uncultured Lachnospiraceae bacterium
ACATTCAGCTTGTCTGAAATACCGAATATTTTATGTAGGTCTATTGTATTATCTGTTCCAACCAGAGCATCGCACTCTCCAAACGAAAAACCGTCATAGTCAAAATAAGATGTAATTTTTTCTGCTTTCATAAGTAAAATACTATTTGTCAATGTGCATTCCTCCTTACTGCTGTTCGTAACTCTTAACCCTTATTCCAAAAACATTGTCCTTATCTGTTTTAAACAGAACAGAAATCACAAGGTCTTTAGGAATTTTTTCAATATCATTTGCGTTTAATATTCAGATTATATCATATATCCGTGATTTAAAGGGCCTCTTCCCTGCCCCAAATTCAAATTTGCTTTAATCGCACCCGTAAGATATTTTTTGGCGTTTTTAATCGCCGTGTCCAAATCATAACCCTTAGCGAGATTTGCAGCGATTGCCGAGGACAGCGTACAGCCCGTGCCGTGCGTGTTCGGGTTTTCGACGCGTTCCGTTTCGTAAACCGAAAATCCGCCGTTATACAACACGTCTGCGGCTGTTCCCGTGAGATGTCCGCCCTTTAATAAAACGGCTGTATTATATTTTTCGGCGAGTTCCTTTGCCGATTTTTTCATGTCGTCAAGCGTTTCTATCGCGTTTCCCGATAAAATACGCGCCTCGAAAATATTCGGCGTGATTAAATCGGCAAGCGGGAAAAGCCCGTTTGTAAGCGTTTTAACCGCGCTTTCCTTTAACAGCAGGCTTCCGCTTGTCGATACCATTACAGGGTCGAGAACAATGTTTTTTGCGCCGTATTCTCTTAATTTTTCCGCGATTGTTTTGATTATTTCCGCATCCGACACCATTCCTATCTTAACCGCGTCGGGAAAAATATCCGAAAATACCGCGTCAAGCTGCGACGCGACAACGTCTGACGGAATATCAAAAATCCCCGACACTCCCATAGTGTTCTGAGAGGTAATTGAAGTTACCGCGCTCATGCCGTAAACGCCGTTTGTTATAAAGGTTTTTAAATCCGCCTGTATTCCTGCGCCGCCGCTTGAATCCGAGCCTGCGATTGTCAATGCGGTGTTCATATATTTTTTCCTCCCGTGATTGATTTTATTTTTTTAAGCAATACCTCAGACGCTTTTTTTATGTCGCCTTGGGCGAATATTCCTGACACTGCCGCCACGCCCGATATGCCCGTATTTGCGAGCCTGTCTATATTATCGGCGGTTATGCCGCCGATTGCCGCGACGGGTATGCTGACGGCTTGCGTGATTGCTCTGAGCGTATCAAGCTCCATTTTAACGGCGTTTGATTTTGTGGCAGTGCCGAAAACCGCGCCCGAACCGAGATAGTCCGCGCCGTTTTCTTCGGCTTCCCTTGCCTGTTCAACCGTTTTTGCGGTAATTCCTATTATTTTCCCGCTGCCGAGAATTTTCCGCGCTTCTGTTATCGGCATATCGCCCTGTCCCAAATGAACGCCGCCCGCGTCCAAAATCCGCGCCGCTTCAACATTGTCGTTTATTATAAGCGGTACATTGTATTTATCGCACACCGCCTTGATTTCCCTGCCTGAATTTACAAGCTCCTCCGTCGTCATGCCTTTTTCCCGCAACTGTATCATTGTCGCGCCGCCCAAAACCGCCTGCTCTACGGCGTCAGAAAGCACGCTTCCGTTAAGCCACGCGCGGTCTGTTACCGCATACAGTAAAATCTGCTCTTTTTTCAACTCTATCACCTTCTGTATAAATTATACTATTTTACATATTAAAAGTCAAATTTATGTATACGTTGCGCTTTTACGGAAAAAATAAAGAAAAACATTTCGGAGGCAATAAAATGAAAAATAATATGACAAACGAGCAATATAACGAATATGTAAAGCAGAAAACGCCTAATTCGCATATAATCATTGACTGTATAAAAGCGTTTATAATCGGCGGAATAATCTGCGTTATCGGTCAGCTTATACTGAATTTCTTCACATACAAGGTAAATCTCGACAAGGAAAGCGCGTCAGCCGCGACCTCAATTATAATGGTATTTTTAGGCGCGCTGCTGACGGGACTTGACGTTTACCCGAAAATTGCAAAGCACGCGGGCGCGGGCACAATCGTGCCTATAACGGGCTTTGCAAACTCCGTTGTTTCCCCCGCGCTTGAAGCAAAAACCGAGGGGCTTGTACTGGGAGTCGGCGCGAAAATATTCACGATTGCGGGACCTGTTATTCTTTACGGAACTCTCGCCTCAATTATCGCGGGACTGTTCTACTATTTCCTTCCCGTGCTTAGGTAAACGCAAAATTAAAAGGAGCTTGCTATAAAATAGCAAGCTCCTTTTTTGTCACAGCCTCAAAAACGTAGTCCTCGCCCTCGCGTGCGGTGACGTCTACGTTTTTCATTTTCAGATTATCTGTAAAATACGCTTTCATTCCGAATTTACCCACCGCGGTTATATTTTCAAGCGTAATATTTTTGCAGTGCATTTCGGGAAGCCCCGAAATGTACACCGCATTTCCGCCGCAGGTGTTCACCCTTGCATTTTTGAAGGTGACATTTTTTATAATCGGCGTTTCCTCCGTGACGGGCTGTTTTGCCGTGGAAATTTCGTCATTGCTGTAATAGCTGTCCACATATATTCCGCCGCGGAACCATTTGCAGTCGCTGTGCTCGGTATCGGTATTGAGCAGCGTGACATTCTCAAATAAAATATCCTCAATCACGCCGCCGCGTCCGCGGCAGGTTTTTACGCTGCCTATACTGAACGTGTTATTAAACTCGCAGTCACGCACCGTCACATTACGCACGCCGCCCGACATCTCGCTTCCGATTGCAACGCCGAAGCCGCTTTCAAAGCGGCAGTTACTGATATGTATATTCTCACTTATCATCGCGGCGGCTCTGCCCTCCGCGTCCTTGCCCGATTTAATCGCTATACAATCGTCCTGACTTGAGATAAGCGAATTTGTGATACACACGTTTTTACACGAATCGCAGTCTATTCCGTCGCCGTTAAAAATTCCATCATAACGGTTCCCCTGCTCGTCATATTTAGTATGAATTTTTACGTTATCAATTTTTACATCGCGGCAGTTTATAAGATGCAGACACCACGACGGCGACTGCCTGATGGTTACGCCGCGTATGGTTATGTCCGAGGAATTGCGTATACAAACCGCGCGTCCGCGCGCGCCTTTTTTCTCTTTCATTTCCTCGTGAAACAGAGTTACCCCGTTTGCGTCAATCATGCCGTCGCCTTCAATTACAAGGTTATGAACTCCCTCTCCCCCGATACCTGCGTTCAGGAGCGAGGAATAGCACTCCGTTTCCTGCCCCTCCCAGCGGTAGGTGAAAATCGGAAAATCGTCTGTTTGGTCGCTGCCCTTTATAACCGCGCCTTTTTCTAAAAACAGCGTCATATCGCTCTTTAAAAACAACGCGCCGCTTTTATATAACCCTTCGGGCACATACACACATCCGCCTTTTTCGCACTTGTCAAAAGCCGCCTGCAAAGCGGAGGTGCTTAAAGTCCGTCCGCTTTTGTCTGCGCCGAAATCAAGAATATTTATCACCGAAAAACACCTCTTTGGCTAATTATATATCCCAATCGGGAAGATATTCCTTTGTGTTTTTGAGCATTTCGTCAAATAATTTTTTCGCGTCCGAATACGAACATGTGACAAGCGGGTCGTTTATAAACGCCGTAAAGGCGAGTTCTTTATTATGCGTGAGATCCGCATTTAAAATCGTCCTGTGGTTTTTAATATGACGCAGCACCATTGCGGCAATTTCGTTTTTCATATATCCCGAGCATACGGGCGTCA
>CAZBXN010000143.1:0-3771 GCA_964496015.1 uncultured Lachnospiraceae bacterium
TGACAGAAACATTTTTGTGAATTTCTTCATTTTGAATTACCCCTTTTCTTTAAAAAGATTTTTTTGTTTTTTTGTTTGTGTGCATATATATAACGAACTGCACGCATACAAGTTACATTCATATATTTACATTATAAACTATAAGTTATTAAATTTCAAGCACTTTTTATTGTTCTATTTTCTTTTGTGAAAACCGCACAATTTCTTGTGCGGTTTTTTGTATATTATTTATGGTTTTCTGTCGGATTTTGACGCGGACGAAGTGTTCTGTAATCGCGGCTGTTGATATGAAGCCCGATTGCTTCATTGCGCTTCTGCAAGCCGCTTACAATTTTGACAACATCTGCCTTTTCAAACTTATCAATCGGCATAAAGAAGTCGCCGCCGTCCGCTTCGACATAGAACAAATCCATTGACGAAACGGTTTTCTTCATATACTTGTCGCGCGATGTTTCAAATTGCTTCACCTTTTCGCGGAAATCCGAAGTTTCGGCGGAATTGCGCTTTATAAAATTCTTTGTGCCAATCATGATTTTTCTGATTTCGTTCACGGGAACTTCAATAATTTTCGTTTTCGCGGGAATAAACTCGCATATAAGTTTAATCCTGCTGTCAGCCATGTACGGCAGAAAATCGTTTGACCAGTTCTTCATGGAAAGGTTTTGCGCGTCAAGCGCGAGATATGTCGTAAACACGGTATTTACGCGGATAATTACATATGTAAAGCCCAAAAACGCCGCGATAAAATAGCTTGCCGCAAACAGATATTTACCCGAAACAAGCTCGTAAACCGCCATTGCAACGCCGAAGCCCGACAAAAGACCCACGAAGCCTATTATGAGCTTATTTATCCCCCGATATTTTTTCGAGGTGCAAGCCTTAGCGATATATTTCATAGTTTAACCCCCCTCTAATATACCCTGCGTGCTCCCGCGTAGCCCGCGCGGTAGTAATCGGTGTCAAGCGACTGATACTGCACCTTTTCGCCTGTTCTGGGCGCGTGTATCATCATGTTGCCGCCGACGTAAATGCCGACATGGTGGATATAGCCGTTCTGCTCGAAGAATACGAGGTCGCCGGGCTGTAAGTCGCCTCTGTCAACGGGCGTTCCCGCCTCGAACTGGTCAGCCGCCACGCGGTCGATTGAGATACCAAGCGAATTTAAGCAATACTGCACAAGTCCCGAGCAGTCGAAGCCGTCGGGCGTCGTACCGCCCCATACGTAGTCCACGCCGAGGTATTTTTCCGCTTCTGCCACAATCGCGCCGCCTATGTCGGACGAATACGCGCTCGTTATGCTCCGCCGCGTAATCACGGGCGCGCCCGTAGTAAATTCGCGTCTGTCCTGCCGCTTAGCCAAATTGCGGTATGCTTTGGTGTTCTTGACCTGCTTCTGTATGATTTTCTTGCGCTTTTTGCCGTCAACCGTAACTATTTCCTCGTCATACAGATATATGACGCCCATGGTTTTGTCCTCATAAACAAAGTAATATGTATCGTCAGGCTCAAGAATTATCTCGTTTATCACGGGAACGGCGTTTTCTATCTCGAAAAATGCGTCGTCGCGCGCTTTTTCAATACGCGTTCCACGTTTTAAAGCCGTCACGAAAACGTGATATTTCCCCGCGTCAAGTCCCTGTATAAGCGCGGAGTATTCGCCCTCGCGGACGCCGCTTGCAATAAGCTCGTCTTTTTCGTTGTACAAATCTATCGCAAAATCATTGTACGCGCCCGATTTCCACGTGACGTTCATAAAATCGTCGTCAACCGTTTCGTTGTCTGACGGTGTGAGGATTTCCACGCCCGTGTCGTAGGCGCTGCCATAGCTGAACTCCGTTTCCTCTGAGGTCATTGACGAACCGTCCGCCGCAACCGCGCTCACGGTAAGGAGGTAATCGCAGCCCTCGGTGAAGAGCTCCGCGGGGAGCGTGATTTCCCGCTCCGCAGTCGCCACATACTCGTTTACCGCGTATTCGTCTTTCTCAATATCGAAAATCTGTATATGATACCGCGTCGAAGCGCGGTCTTCAAGCTCGATTGTGACATCATCTCCCGCGCTGTATTCCGTTTCCGCGTCGGGTGAAAGTATTACCGGCGTTGTGATTTCATCCGTTTCGGCAGGTTCGTCCGTTTGGGCGGGTTCGTCCGGCTCTTCGGGCATTTTCTGCGCGAACACGGTCGCAGCCGCCGTTTCGTCGGTCACAAGGCTCGCCGTCATTACGTCGTTTGCGCAGAACTCTATGTAAACGCCTATCGGAAGCGTGAAATACGCTTCATTGTCAAATATTCCGCTGTTGTTTTTCAGCATTTCTTCATATATAAAGGTCACGTCGTAGTCGGCGTAAATTTCCGCGTCGTCCGTCATGTCCGCGCCGTCAAGATAATTTTCAGCCGCAATCCATGCCGCGCTCGACAAGTCGTCGTCAAGCGCATACGCGGGAAGCATGTTCCGGCTTCGGCGCGAGTTTATAATATCTGTAAGCTCCAGCGCTTTCGCCGCGCGGATTTCGGGGTCGGTCTGCTCGCCTCTGACGCGGGAGTTATAAAGTATCGCGTCAAGACGTCCGCCGCCGTCGCGCAAAAACCGCAGATTTGCCGTGTCGGCATACTGCTCCGTATCGGACATATCGCAGCCGTTTTCAATGTCTTTATATGTAAAGCTTCCGTTCGTGAACAGCGCGCATATGCGGCTGCCCTCAACGCCTATCATGCAGAAATTTGAATAGTCGCGGTTGTAAACGTACCATTTGAAGCCGTATTCCGTTTCGTCTGTTCTGTCTGGCTCGCCGATTTGCTCTTTTAAGACGTCCATGTTCGAGCCGATTGTTATGTCCGTGCCGCCGACCGTGATTGTCGTGTCCTGCGTGAAGTATTCGCGCGCGAGATTTATGAGGAACCCGCAGCTCTCTTTCGTAAGTATTTTGTCGGGTCTGCTACCGTGGTTCACGGATATTATTCCCTGTTTAATCATAAACGCATACGCCGCGCGGTTTTCGTCGCGGATATAGGCGTTGTCATAACATTCGTTAAGTATTTTGTCGGTTTCCCCGTCGCTCAGAGCGTAAGAGGGGTCGTAAGCCGTTATGACTTTATAAAGGATTGTCATGAAATCCTGCTTTGAAATTTGTTCGTCTTTAACCGCGCTTTCCTCGTCCATATTGACGCAGCCGAGCGTTACGGCTTTCACGAAGCTGCCGCTTTCGTCCGAAGTTTCATACGGAAGCTCAATTTCCGAGCCCGTCAAGTCCTCGTACAGCGTCACCGCCCCGCTGAGGGCGTCGCCCTTCGATACGGGGGAATTGTCCGCAAACGCATTATTTATCGGCACATCGCCCGACGCGAGCATCGCTATGACTATGAGCATACATAGTCTGCGTCTGAATTTTCCGCTTTGCAAAACGCACTCAATCCTTTCAAATTTATATATACATATTTGATTATATCACGTTTTTTTTTCTTTGTCTATGTCTAAATTGTAAATTTTCTCGCAAATATAGCGGTTAAATATGTATTCTTGCACAAAATACGGGGCTGAATGACACTGTAAAAATATTATCGGGAAATATATTGACAAAATCACGCCGCGGATATATAATATACTAAAAATAACAAAGACGATGACGAAGACAGTAGGTTTTATCGAACGCGCAAAGCGAGCTGTGGACGGTGCAAGCACGGCGGTCAGTAGACAGAACCGAATATCACTTCCGAGCCGCGCACCGAAAGGACTTCCCCCCAAGTAGACTGCGCCGGTTTTCCCCCGTAATCGGG
>CAZBXN010000144.1:0-3696 GCA_964496015.1 uncultured Lachnospiraceae bacterium
CTTTCCATCATCGCTTTTATTATTAAATTCTTTATCAGTATATCATTATATTTTACGTTTGTCAAGAAAAATATTTTATAAGTCCTTGCATAACTTAGATATAAAATATATAATTTATTATATATTTTATCTAAAATAAATGTAAAATATATATATTAAATATAAAGAGGGTGATTTATTTGGCAAAACCGTTTTTTCTTATATCGGGCAATATAAGCGGCGAGCGTATACGACTCGGGCGCGCGCTTCAGAAGCCGCCGATGACGCAGGATGATTTGGCGAGAAAGCTCAATCTTATGGGCTATGACATGACGCCTGTTATCATATCAAGAATTGAGCAGAAGCAAAGACACGTTTGCGATGCGGAGCTTCTTGCAATATCAAAAGCGTTGGGCGTATCAATGGAGTGGCTGTGCGGCAGCGGGGATGATTTAAAATGACGAATATTTTAATGAGTAATATGGCGCTTGGCAAAAAATGGGGACGTCTGGAATTCAAGAAATATATCAAGCCGACGGATAAGGTGGTTATTCTCGCTTTTCCGTTCTTTTGCCGCGACATAAATTCCCCAGAGGAATGGGACATATATTTCGGAAACGAAAACAGCGCGTTCTATGATTATTTCACCGAACCGTTTGAATTTTTCGGTGTCGCGAAGAAAAATATCAAGTGGATAAATTATTTTACCGACACTCCGCAGTCGGCGAAAAATAAAATCAAAAGCGCGAATATCATTCTTATCTCCGACGGCGTTCCGCGGCAGATGATGGAAATTATTGACGAGCTTGATTTAACCCAAACGCTGAAAGATTATAAAAGGCTCATAATAGGTATCGGATACGGCGCAGTTATTCAACTTGCCGATTATCAGGTCGAGCCCTGCTCCCTGCGGGATTTCCAATACTTTCACGGGCTCGGTATAATTGACAGCATCGGGATTGAAACAGGCTTTGAGGAATTTGATTTTCCGAATATAAGCCTTCGCAAATTCCTTGAAGAAAAGAAAAAGCCGATTTACGCGCTCCACGACGAGGGCGCGGTTATTATCGGCAAAAGCGGAATAAAAGCCGTCGGCGACGTTGATGTGATAGCTTCCCTGCAAGACTTGGAGGAAGGCATAAAGTTGTCCGAGACACTGCGCGCACACCTTAAACAAGCTATGAACAACTAAACAGGGACTGCCGATTTGGCAGTCCCTTAAAGCCGTTTAAATTATTTTTAACCCCACGGATTTTCTGTCGGGTATCTTACGCCTGCGGGCTGATTATAGCCGATTTCGTCAACAGGCACGCCGACATACTTAAATACTTCATACAGTGCTTTTGCATGATGTCCGAACGCAACCGCGCCATGGTGCGGGAAGTTTTTCTCAATCAATACATGGCGGTAGAAACGTCCCATTTCGGGAATTGCGAACACACCGATTGAACCGAACGAACGCGTCGCAACGGGAAGAACCTCACCGTTTGCGATATAACCGCGAAGCTTCGCGTCAGCCGTTGACTGCAAACGGAAGAATGTGATGTCGCCCGGGGCAATGTCGCCCTCAAGCGTACCGTTCGTTACCTCGACGGGCAATGAACGCGCCATAATCTTCTGATACTTCATTGAACAAGCCGCAAGCTTTGTCGAGCAGGTGTTTCCGCAATGGAAGCCCATGAAAGTGTCCTTGTGCGTGTAGTTAAACTTGCCCTTAATGTCCGCGTCAAACATATCGGCAGGAACGGAATTGTTGATGTCAAGCAGCGTAACAGCGTCCTCTGATACGCATGTGCCTATGTACTCTGATAATGCGCCGTAAATATCAACCTCGCATGAAACGGGGATACCCTTACCTGTGAGACGGCTGTTTACATAGCACGGAACAAATCCGAACTGCGTCTGGAATGCGGGCCAGCATTTTCCTGCGATTGCAACGTATTTTTTGCTTCCCTTGTGCGCTTCAATCCAGTCAAGCAGCGTCAGCTCATACTGGGCAAGCTTTGATAAAATCTCGGGCTTTTTGTTTCCCGCTCCGAGCTCTTTTTCCATATCCGCGACAACTTCGGGTATTCTCTTGTCGCCCTCGTGAGCGTTAAAGCTTTCAAATAAATCAAGCTCCGAGTTTTCCTCAATCTCAACGCCTAATTGATACAACTGATAAATCGGCGCGTTGCAGGCGAGGAAGTTTAACGGACGCGGACCGAAGGAAATAATCTTCAAATCCGACAGTCCTATAACCGCTCTTGCAATAGGAAGAAACTCGTTAATCATATCCGCGCATTCCTCTGCCGTACCGACGGGATATTCGGGGATATACGCCTTTGTTCCTCTTAATTTCAGGTTATAGCTTGCGTTTAACATACCGCAGTATGCGTCGCCTCTGTCGTCTGACAGCGTGCCGATATTTTCCTCTGCCGCCGCGACAAACATCTTCGGGCCGTCAAACTGCTGGGCAAGCATTGTTTCGCTGATTTCGGGGCCGAAGTTGCCGAGGTATACGCAAAGCGCGTTACAGCCCGCTTTTTTGATGTCCTCAAGAGCTTGCTTCATATGTATTTCGCTCTCTACAATACATACGGGACACTCGTAAATGTCCTCCGCATTGTACTTATCGGCATAAGCCTTAACAAGCGCCTTTCTTCTGTTTACCGAAAGACTTTCAGGGAAGCAGTCACGGCTTACCGCGACTATACCTAATTTTACCTTTGGAATATTCTGCATAATTTTACCATACCTTTCCGCACTTTCGCGCAAATATTTTGTTAAGTTTATAATAACATTTATTAAAAAATATGTCAATATTTTTATCTGTTATAAATAACAGATAAATTGACTTTTTTATTTTCCATAAAAATCCAAAAAAAATTATAAAACTATACTTATACGGTATAATATACAAAATTATCAATATAAATCTATCTGATATTGTGCAACATTCACAAAACATCAGCATAAATTTCATTAGATATGTCGAATATCAAATATCGTCGAAATGTGTTATGATAGTACGTAGCAAATAGATTTAGGAGGAATGCAGATGAATAAAAAACCTGCCGTTCCCTTTAAGGGAACAAAGAAACAGGAAAACGAGCTTCGTGAATTTATCGCAGCCGAAAAAGGCGAGCCTGGCGCATTGATGCCGGTTTTGCAGAAGGCGCAGGAAATTTACGGATACCTGCCCATCGAGGTTCAGACGATTGTCGCCGACGCTTTGGATATATCACTTAGCGAGGTTTACGGTGTTGTGACATTTTACTCGCAGTTTTCGCTGAACCCTAAGGGGGAACATCGGATAAGCATATGTCTTGGTACGGCGTGCTATGTAAAGGGCGCCGATAAAATTTTGGAAGCGCTGGAGGAAAAGCTTGAAATTAAGTGCGGCGAATGTACTGCCGACGGTGTTTTCTCGCTTGATTCCTGCCGCTGCGTGGGCGCGTGCGGACTCGCGCCCGTAATGATGGTTGATGATGACGTATATGGAAGAATGACGGTAGACCAGATTGACGGTATACTTAAAAAATATACCGAAAAAAATCGTCAGCCGAAGAACTGAATAAGGAGGTATGACGATGTTAACTATTGAAGAATTAAATAAAATCCGCTCAAAAACGCAGAAAGTTGTCGCCGCGCGCAATCATAGCGGCGAAAAGTCAAAGAGCTGCGGCGGATATAAATATCAGGTGCTTGTCTGCGGCGGTACGGGCTGTACCTCGT
>CAZBXN010000145.1:0-3688 GCA_964496015.1 uncultured Lachnospiraceae bacterium
TATGCGGACTTTGGGGTACAATCTCGGTAGGCTTATTTGCAAGCGACACATCGGCGGGCGCGGAGCTTTTAGGCTTATTCTACGGCGGCGGCTTAAAAGCTCTCGGCGTTCAGGTTTTGGGCGCAATATCGCTTATTGCATGGGCTGCGATTATCGGCGCGATATTCTTCTTAATTCTGAAGAAAGCCAGACTTCTCCGCGCTAAGCCCGAAGAGGAGCTTACGGGACTTGACGCGACGGAGCACGGTCTGCCCTCGGCATATCCCGATTTCATGCCCTCATATAAGGATTGATAAATTCTAAATATTGCAGGATAGGACGAAACAGCATAGCGAAAGCTATGCTGTTTCGTTGTCTGTAAACATTTTACCTCGTCCCTTCCCCGCAAATTCCAAATCCGCGTATAAGCGCCGAATTTACAGGAAAAGATAAATCAGCATATTTTTTGAAATATATATTGTTTTTATATTTTGTTTGTGCTACAATAAAACTGATTACGGAGATAAGAGGACAGACCATGAAAAAATTTGTTAAAAGAATTGCGCTTGCGGGCGGTATTTTATGCGCCGTAAAGGGACTTGATGACCGATTGGAAACAACGCATTATTTTCTTCGCTCGCCGAAAATTCCGAAGGAATTTGACGGCTTTTGCATTGTTCAGATTTCCGACGTGCACAGCGACAATATCCCGGGGCTTGTTGATGAAATACAAAACGAAGCCCCCGATATAATCGTGTCAACGGGCGACCTTGCGCACGACAAGGGCAGCTATGCGTCAAGCGTAAGGCTATGTAAACGGCTTGCAAAAATCGCGCCCGTCTTTGCCGTAACGGGCAACCATGACGTGTGGCGCAGCGACTACGCGCAGTTTGAGCGCGAGCTTACCGCGGCGGGCGTGAGGACTCTGCACGACGAGCGCATTTTACTTGCAAAAGGCGGCGCGGAAATCGGTCTCGCGGGAATTGACGACCCGTTCACGCAGGACAAGGACAGAATAAGAAAAACCGTAGGCAAGTCGCTCAAAAGGCTTCCCAAATACAGCGGATATGACATTTTACTGTTTCACCGCGCAAACTGGGTGGATTTACTTAAAAATCAGGGCTTCGACCTGATTTTATCGGGACATATGCACGGCGGACAATTCAGACTTCCGATAGGCGGTCAGGGCGTTATTTCACCGAAATCAAGCTGGAGCGGCGACAAAATGCTGTTCCCGAAATACTTCGGCGGTCATTATAAAGCCGAAAACACGCATATTATTGTAAACCGCGGCGTCGGAAACCCGATGATTATACCGAGAATTTTTAACCGTCCCGAAATCACGGTTATTAAGCTAAATCATAAAAGCTAAAGGAGATTATATAAATGGAAAGAAAACTGAAAACAATATATACCTGCTTTCCCGAGGGAAAGCACAAGGCTCTTACCATGAGCTATGATGACGGCAGGACTTTTGACAGACGGCTCGTTGAGATTTTCAATAAGCACGGAATTAAAGGTACATTTCACTTAAATTCGGGGCTCGGCGACGAATACGGCTCGCGGGTTCCAATGAGCGAAATTGCTGAATTGTATAAGGGACATGAAATTTCATGCCATACATACACACACCCGACTATTGAACGCTGTCCGCTTGACCAAGTGGTTCAGCAGGTACTTGAGGACAGAAAAATTCTTGAAAAATATGCGGGCTATCCCGTAAGAGGTATGAGCTATCCGAACGGCTCATACAGCGGGGACATAAAAAAGCTGCTGCCCGCCTGCGGGATTGAATATTCACGCGTTGTCGGAAATACGGACGATTTTGCAATGCCGCGTGATTTTCTGGAATGGAAATCAACCTGTCATCACAATCACAATTTAATGGAAAACGCAAAGCGTTTTGCGGATTTGCAGAAAACGCAGTATTTATATCTGATGTACGTATGGGGACACAGCTATGAGTTTGACCGCGACGACAACTGGGATTTAATTGAGAATTTCTGCGAATTTATCGGCGGACGCGACGACATCTGGTACGCGGCAAATATTGAAATCGTTGATTACATGAACGCGGCGAAAAATCTTAAATTCACCGCAGCGGGCGATATGGTTTACAATCCGTCCGCGATTTCCGTCTGGATAAGCGTTGACGGTGAGATATATGAAATAAAAGCGGGAGAAACGAAAAAGCTATGATTGCGGAAAGCGAATTGTTTGAGCCCGTCAAAAAGCTGTTCCAAAAGGACGGCTACAAGGTAAACGCCGAGGTTAAGGACTGCGACGTGACGGCGGTTAAGGACAAGGAATTTATAATAATCGAATTAAAGAAAAATCTGTCGGTTACTCTTTTGTCGCAGGGGCTGAAGCGTCAGAAAACGGGCGCAAAGGTCTATGTCGCAGTACCGAAGCCGAAAAATTACAGTCCAAAAAAATTCCGCGACACGCTTTATGTTTTAAAAAAGCTGGAGCTGGGGCTGATATTTGTATCGCTTCGCGGCAAGCACTCTTTTGCGGAAATTGCGCTTGAACCGCAGGAATTTTTCCCGCCCGCTTCAAAAAATTACGCAAAACGAAAAGAGATTTTAAAGGAAATTGAGGGGCGCACGATTGACACAAACGTCGGCGGCGTAACGCAAAAGAAAATCGCGACCGCGTACACCGAAAAATGTATAAATATCGCCTGTATTCTTGACACCTACGGCGAGCTTTCGCCCAAGCAAATCCGATTTTACGGCGGCGATGAAAAATGCCTTAATATTTTGCGCATGAACGCCTACGGCTGGTTTGAAAATGTCAGAAAAGGCGTATACAGAATAACGCTCGAGGGCAGAAAAGCGCTGCTCGAATACCCCGAGCTTGAAAAATATTACACCGAAAAATTACTCGGCGACTTGCCCGATACATAATACTTATACTAAGCGTTCACGCAAAAGCTCCGTCCCATGAGGGACGGAGTTTTTATATGCGCCGCTTTAATTTCCGTCTGCTTTGCAAAGCGGTTCCATGCTCGCTATACTTTCCCAAAGCATTACCTTAATCGTGCCGTTTGCGGTGAAGCCTTGCGGCGTAACAGGTGTTTCGCCCTTTTCTACCGTTACGGTCTGTGCAGTTACGCCCGTAAGCTTACCTTTATCATACGCCGCAAATATTACCGTATATGTGCCGTCCTGTGGAACGGTTACAACAGCTTTTCCGTTTTCGTATTTTATACTGTAAGCATACTCGGGATTTGCCGTCGGACTTGCCGAAGGCGATGCGCTCGGGCTTGCTGACGGTGATGTACTCGGGCTTGGCGAAGGTGATGCGCTCGGACTTGCCGACGGTGACGCGCTCGGGCTCGGTGATGGCGACAAAACAGGAATATCTCTTGTTTCCGTTGTATGACATACAGAACATTCGTGTTGTTCCTCGCCCTTTTCTGTTTCGGTTGCAGGCGTTTTTACTGTCCACTCGCCCCAAGTGTGTTGTCCTATTGCCGGAATGGTCGGAATTTCTGCAATTTCCGTTTCGCCGTTTTCGTCCGAGAATAATTTATGACAAACCGTACACTCCCAATATTCGCCTGTTCCGCTGTCGGTACACGTCGGCGAAACTTCCTCGCGGTGAGTTATGCTGTGTCCTGTTGCTTCTGTTTCCGGAACGGAGTAAATTTCGGTATTGCCGTCCTTGTCGCTGTAAAGGCGGTTGCAGTCCACACAAGACCAAT
>CAZBXN010000146.1:0-3624 GCA_964496015.1 uncultured Lachnospiraceae bacterium
CGGCAAGCTCGCCGTTTACATAAACCTTTGTGCCGTTTTCGGAAAATACCGCCGTTACATACTGCCAATCCATATATGTACCGTTTGTGATGACAGAACTTAAACGCGTACCGCTGTTATTGTATCGCTCCGCGGTAAACGTAGATGACGTTGCAAGCATACCGAGATATTTTTCGTGTAAGTATTCCTGCGCGCCGCTCACGGGCGTTGTCATAAAAGCCCAGCCCGAATTCGGCTTAATCCAAAAGCTAAAAGTAGCTGCTTCCTTGCCGTTTAAAATGCCCTTTGGCAATTCAAGATAATTGCCCGCGGCGTTTGCGTCGATTTTCAGCGCGTTGCCGCTTTCCTCGTCAAGACTTGTATCAATTGACACAGTACCGTGCTTTGTTACAGTACCGCCCTTTGACGCGGCAAACGACGTTTTGTCCGCGTCCGTTTCATCAAACGTCAGATGAAACAGCAAGTCATCGTCAAGCGACGCACTGTCGGCGAAAGCTATATTCGGCAGCGCCGAAATAAGCATGGTAATCGAAATTACCGCGCCGAGCAGTTTTTTCAAAGTTTTGTTCATTATTCTCTCTCCTTCATAATATATTCTAATAAATATATTATAACAAAAGATAGTTAAAATGTAAAGAAATTTAATAAAAAATATATGATATTTTGAGTAAAATTCACAGAAAATCGGTTGGGGGTTACGTAATGAGCAATGTTCTGAGAAGAGAATTGAAAAACAGCGATTTGCTGTTTGTCGCGTCATTTTTTGTGCTGACGCTGGGGGTGATTTTGGGAAGCGTGTATCTTGCGTATTCCTCCTCCTTTGACGGGATAAAATCATATCTCGACGGGTTTATTCATTCGACCTCCGAACAGGAGCGGTTTTCGGTGTTTAAAAACTCGCTGCGGGGGAATACGATTGAATTTCTCATTGTCTTTATTGCGGGATTTTTTAAATTCGGCGCGGCGGTTTCAGCAGCGGCGGTAATCAGGCGCGGATTTATAATAGGCTTTACCGTTTCCTCCTTCGTAAAAGTGTACGGTTTAAAAGGTCTGCTCGTCATGTCCGCGACCATGCCCGTGACGCTTGTAATAATCCCCGCATTTTTGATTTTTTCAGCCGTTTCGGTCAATTTTTCGGTGTCAAAAGAAAAAAATCAAAAAAATTTTTTAATTTCTTATATTTTTTTCGGATTTTTTATCCTTACCATATTTTGTATAGCGTCTTTGGGCGAAGGATATTTAACCACAACATTTATGAAATGGGTTTTGCCAAAAATTGGATAAAATTACAATATTTTACAAAAAATGCTCTGAGCGGCATAGAAATTTGAAAAAAAGGACTATACAAATCAAAAATTTGTGGTATAATAGTTATGTTGACTTGAAAATGAAATAAAAATGAAATAATAATGTAACATAACAAACAGGCGAAAGGGGACAGCAAAATGCAGGCGTATGTTGACGAATATGCAAGCTTTATGGTAAATGTCCGTCACAAGGCGGAAAATACGATAGAGTCATATAAGAGGGACGTAAGACATTACATATCATATCTTAACAGCTCGGGGATAAATGACGTTACGGCGGCAACAAAAACGAATGTGCTGTCGTATCTTATGGAGCTTCAAAGAGAGGGACGCGCAAGCTCAACCGTATCGAGAACGCTCGCGTCATTACGCTCGTTTTACATATTTATGGCGCAGAACGGCGCGGTCTGCGACGACCCCACGGCAAGCCTCGAAGCGCCGCATGTTGAAAAGAAGCCGCCGCAGATACTTACAAGCGCGGAGGTAGAGCTATTGTTAAGCCAGCCCGAATGTACGGATAATAAGGGTATACGCGACAAAGCAATGCTTGAAGTCCTCTATGCTACGGGAATACGCGTATCGGAGCTTATAAGCCTTGACATAACCGACGTAAATCTTTCCATGAGCTTTATCCACTGCGCGGGCAGAAAAAAGGACAGAATTGTGCCCATGGGCAATAAAGCCGTTGAGGCTCTTACAAATTATATCGAAAACGTGCGCGGCAAGATGATAAAAGCCGACACGGAAAAGGCGCTGTTTGTAAACTGCGGCGGCGAAAGGCTTTCAAGACAGGGCTTTTGGAAAATTGTAAAAACTTATCAGCATTCGGCGGGAATTAAAAAGGACATAACGCCGCATACCTTAAGACATTCGTTCGCGGCGCATTTGCTGGAAAACGGCGCGGATTTACGCTCAATACAGGAGATGATGGGTCACGCGGACATATCGTCCACGCAGGTGTATTCGCAGCTTGTAAACACGAAAATCAAGGACGTTTACGAGCGGGCGCATCCGAGGGCATAAATATCGGACGGCGCGGGTTTTTCAAAAACGAATAAAATTCCATAAAAAGCATATTATACTTATACCGAAAAAAACGGACAATCTAAGATTACGGAGGAATTTGGTATGAAGAAAATAGTATGTTTTTTTATTGCGTTTTCCATGATGTTATCGGGAACGGCGGTATTCGCGGAGGGCGAAACTTTAAATCTGAGCGCAAAATCCGCACTTTTAATGGAAGCGTCAACGGGCGAGGTGCTTTATGAGCAGGAGCCCGACAAGGAGCTGCCTATAGCGAGCGTCACGAAAATAATGACAATGCTCTTAATCATGGAGGAGGTTGACAGCGGAAGACTGTCGCTTGACGATATGGTAAACGTCAGCGAAAACGCTATGGGCTACGGCGGCAGTACAATGTTTCTTGAAACGGGCGAACAGCTTAGCGTAAACGACATGATGAAGGGTATCGCGGTCGCGTCCGCAAACGACGGCTGCGTTGCAATGGCAGAGCATATCGCGGGCAGCGAAACGGCGTTTGTCGATAAAATGAACGAGCGCGCAAAGGAGCTCGGCATGGAGCATACGCATTTCATGAACACAAACGGTCTTGACGAGGACAATCACTATTCAAGCGCGCGCGACGTCGCGATTATGTCGCGCGAGCTCATAAAGCACGAGAAGATTTTTGATTATACGACTATATGGCTTGACGAGTTAAGAGGCGGCAAATTTATGCTCGCAAATACAAATAAGCTTATCCGCTCGTATAACGGCGCGAACGGCTTAAAGACAGGCTCTACCTCAAAAGCGCTCTGCTGTCTGAGCGCAAGCGCGAAGCGCGACGATATGCAGCTTATAGCGGTGGTTTTGGGCGCGCCCACCTCGGCGGAGAGATTTGACAGCGCAAAGACCTTGCTTGACTACGGATTTTCGCATTATAACGTAAAAAAGCTTATATCAAAGGGCGACAGCCTTGAAAGCGCGCAGGTGCAAAAGGGCATTGAGGAAGAGGTCGGAGTTGTCGCGGGAAGCGACTGTTCGATATTATCGGAAAAAGCGGACGACAGCGAGATTGAGCAGACAGTTACCATAAACGAAAATCTGACCGCGCCTGTTGAGGCAGACAGTGAAATCGGAAAAATCACCTTCACGCGCGGCGGAAAAACAGTCGGGGAAGTTCCGCTTTTGGCGGCGTACGCTGTCGATAAAAAGAGCTTAGGGAAAATAATTCTTGAATTTTTAAGAACCATCATGTACGGAAAAATTGAATAAATCGGTTTAAAATCTTGAAATAATGCGGAAAATGTTATATAAT
>CAZBXN010000147.1:0-3604 GCA_964496015.1 uncultured Lachnospiraceae bacterium
ATGTTTACAGGTCAAGCTTTTTATGGCTGGTTGTTTACGCCGTTTTCTTTTCAATGATATACGGCAACTCAACTTTTGTCGGAACAATTGCAATGCTTTGTATATACATGATTATTTTCAGTGCGTTCGCCGCAGAGGAACGCGACAAAATACATCTTCTTCATAAAACTCTGCCCTTGAGCAATAAAGAAATTGTCGGAGTAAAATATATTGAAACGGTGATAGTATGGATTGTAGGCGTTATTATCAGTACGGCGGTTATGTTTATTGCGCAGCGCGTTAAAGGTCTTACCGAGGTTGATTTTGAGGTGTTTAACGCGGAGGAATATGTTAATATGCTTCTGGTCCTGTTCCCTTTGTCAATGCTGATGACAAGCATAACTATTCCGCTTATATACAAATTCGGCTACTCAAAGGGACGTTTTGTGGGAATAATTGCGTGGCTTGCGATAGCTCTCGGATTTTCGGCAATTTTCTATGCGGTGAATTTTCCGGGAATTTTAAAAAGTCTTTGTATTGCATGTCTTATATCCGCAGCAGCTGTGATTATTTCGTTTTTCGCATCGGTAAGGATTTACGAGAAACGCTGAAACGGCACATCACCTTTACAGCCGTAACCGCGATTATAATTGACACCGCCGAGGCTATCCAGATGGGCGCGATTACCGAGAACGGATTTTGTGACCCTGCGGCGGTACGAAGCGCTAAAATTGTGGTCGGCACAAGCTGAAACGAGGTTGTGTTAAGTACGATAAACATACACATGTCATCTGTCGGATACGGCGATAAATTGTTTTTGTCAAGCGCCGTCATTGCCTTTATTCCCATAGGCGTGGCGGCGTTTCCCATGCCGAGAATGTTGGCGGTTATGTTCATGCTCATGTATTTTTTCGCCTCGCCGTCAGCTTTCGGGAACAGCAGGCGTATAACGGGGCTTAACAGCTTTTCGACCTTTTCCGATATGCCCGATTTTTCCGCTATTTTCAGTATTCCCGTCCAGAAGCACATCACGCCCGCGAAGGACAGCAGTACCTCAACGGACGACTGCGCGCCGTCAAACGCCGCGTTTACGGTTTCGTTGAGCGTGCCGTTTGCCGCCGCGACAATAAGTGAAAATATTATCATTCCGCACCAGATATAATTCATTTTTTTCTCCTTTACGATTTCGGTAATTTATGATATAATGTATTTAATTTATATTTTGAAAGGAAATACAATATGTTCGGCTACGACACATTTCATGAAAATTTAATGAAGAACCTGATTGACTCCGTCCATAACGGGACAGCGTCGCACGCGTATATTTTCGAGGGCGAAAAGGGGCTTTTAAAGCACTCCTCGGCGCGTCTTTTCGCGGCGGCTTTGAGCTGTCAGAACAGAGCCGTGTCGCCGTGCGGTTCGTGCCCGTGCTGTGTCGGCGCGAAAGCGGACACAAACCCCGACATTATATATATTGACAGGGAAAAGGACAAAAAGACAATCGGCGTTGACCAAATCCGCCGTATAACCGAGGACGTCGCGGTTAAGCCGTTTTATTCGGACAGAAAGGTTTATATAATAAACGAGGGCGAAGCATTAACGCCCGAGGCGCAGAACGCGTTTTTGAAAACGCTCGAAGAACCGCCCGAATACGCGGTATTTATTATAGTCGCGGAAAAAAGCGAGGTGCTGCTGCCGACTGTTCTCTCGCGGTGCGAGCTTATTCATTTCCCGCCCGTGTCCGACAAGATTATCGAGCGGTATATCCGCGAAAAGTACCCCGAGGCGGAAAGCCGCATACCGTTTCTTGTCAAATACTGCGGCGGAATACCGGGAAACGCGGACGATATAATAAACGACGAAACGTTTGAAGCACTGCGCGAAAATTCGCTTAATATGCTGCCGCAGCTTTTGTCAAAAAACAAGCTGCACGCGTATTTCGTACAGAAATTTGTCGATGAAAACAAGGACGACGCGGATAAAATCTTCGATTTCTGGCTGTCGTACCTGCGCGACACATCTGTAATTCAGTGCGGCGCGAAAAGCAATATAATAAATACCGATAAGGAAGAAAAGCTAAATCTTCTGGCGGGGAAGTACGAGGCGAAGAGAGTTGTAAAAGCGCTTGACGCGGTTGTAAACGCGCAGAAAATGCAGAGCAGATTTGTCAATTTAAAAGCGCTGTCGCTCATGACGGCGCTGAAAATAAAAGCATAATTTATATAATTTTACTCTGTTTTATTATTGACAATGTTTTGCAATAATGGTATAATATCTGATGAAATTTAATGAAAGGGAGCTGCATAATTATGAAATCAATCGGTATTGTAAGAAAAGTAGACGAATTGGGACGTATCGTGCTTCCCATTGAGTTAAGACGGATTTTAGACATTGAAGTAAAAGACTCGCTCGAGATATTCACGGAGAACGACAGCATTGTGCTGAAAAAATACAATCCGTCATGTATCTTCTGCGGCAATACAAAGAATATAATGCAGTTCGGCGGCAAAAATATCTGTGCCGAATGTGCGAAAAACATAAAACAACAGATAAGTGAGTAAGTCAGACGGTTGTGCCCGATTTCGGGTAAGGAAAGTCCGGGCTTCACAGAGCAGGATACCTGCTAACGGCAGGCGGAGGCGACTTTAGGGAGAGTGCAACAGAAAATAAACGCTGAATATTCAGTAAGTGTGGAAATGTGGGGTAAGAGCCCACAACGCCCATAGGTAACTATGGGAGTGTGTAAACCCTATCCGAAGCAACTTTGGGAACGTTAAGCTTGCTCGGCGTGTTCCCTTAAAAGGCTGGAGCGCATTGGCGACAGTGTGCCGAGATAGATAACCGTTTAATACAGAACCCGGCTTATAGATTTGCTCATAAAAAAATAACTGCCAAAAGGGCGACACTGTTAAGACAGTAAACAATGATTTTTTGAATAACAGCATAGTTTAGGCTATGCTGTTATTCATTTTACTTTGTAATAATGACATCGGCAGTAAGCCGACAAAATCATAATAAATGTCAATATGTTGCGTTCGTCTGCCGTTAATTTTTTCCGGCGCATAGACTTCAACACGTTTTACCAAATCATTTAAAACATCTGGCGTTAATTCCTGTAAATCAAAATATTTATGTACTTTTGCGATAAACCGTTCAACATTGTTGCTTTCTTGTTCCTGTTGTTCGATTTCATAAGATAAATTTTTAACCTTTTCTTTCAATTCAGTTTGCTCCTGCTCATATTGTTCGGCAAGCATGTTAAATCGGCTTTCTGTTAAAACGCCGCTTGTTTTATCCTCATAAATTGAGGTAAATAATCGGTCTAATTCTTTTATACGATTTTCCGACTTTGTTATGGCTTTTCTTTTTGAAGCCAACTCTTTCTTGATAATCGCCTTATGCTGCAAGCCCATAATTTCTCTGAATATATCTTCATACAAGGAAATAAAATCAATCACAAATTTCAAATGCGCCAGCACACCTTCTTCAAGAATGACTGCTCGGATAAAATGACTTCCGCATACTTCAACGCCTTTCTTTCGTGAAGTTGAACATATAAAATGGTCTTGCCGGCTTTCAAAATATTTAGTGGTACAATAATATAATTTCTCGCCGCAATCAGCAC
>CAZBXN010000148.1:0-3542 GCA_964496015.1 uncultured Lachnospiraceae bacterium
AAAGCCGTCATTTATGAATTAAGGGGGATTTGGCACAGATGAAGCAGGATTTACTTGGACTTAAAGACCTCAGTGCGGAAGGGATTATGACAATATTAAATTCCGCGAGGGAAATGAAAAAGATTGTATTGCAGGATAATAAGAAAACGACGCATTTGCAGGGCAAAACAGTTGTCAATCTTTTTTACGAAAACAGTACGCGGACAAGGCTTTCCTTTGAGCTTGCGGCAAAATACATGGGCGCGAACGCGGCGAATATCACGGCGAGCGGCTCGTCCGTGCAGAAAGGCGAAAGTCTTATAGACACGGCGGAAACGATTAACGCCATGGGTACGGACATTCTCGTAATGCGCCACAGTATGAGCGGCGCGCCGCATCTTATTGCGCCGCTTGTAAACGCGTCTGTTATAAATGCGGGTGACGGAATGGACGAGCACCCCACGCAGGCGCTCCTTGATATGCTTACCATACTTGAAAAGAAGGGCGGCTTTGACGGCTTAAAAGTAGCGATTGTCGGCGATATTACACACAGCCGCGTTGTAAGAAGCAATATTTACGGTCTTACAAAGCTTGGCGCTGAGGTAAGCGTCGGCGGGCCGTCAACGCTTATGCCGCAGGGAATAGAAAAAATGGGCGTAAAAGCGTTTAACACCGTACATGAAGCGATTGTTGACGCCGATGTGGTAATGGGACTGCGTATTCAGCTTGAACGCCAGAAAAGCGGGCTTTTCCCGAGCATAAGGGAATATTACAGATTTTTCGGAATTGACGAAAATCGTCTGAAATTCGCAAAGCCCGACGCGCTTGTTATGCACCCCGGACCCGTAAACCGCGGCGTTGAATTTTCGTCAGCCGTAATTGACGGGGAGCAGAGCGTAATAAACGAGCAGGTAACAAGCGGCGTTGCAGTAAGAATGGCAGTAATGAATATACTTGCCAACAACATTAAACTTGAAAGGGTGACGGATAAATGAAAATATTGATTAAGAACGGAAGAGTTATAGACCCCGCGAACAATATTGACGAGGTAACGGACATTTTTATAGATAAAGGCATTATTTCGGAGGTCGGAACGGACGAGGAGCTTGCGGGCGTGGAAATGGAAGTCATTGACGCGTCGGGGAAAATAGTAGCTCCGGGACTTGTCGATATGCACTGCCATTTACGCGACCCCGGTCAGGAATACAAGGAGGACATTGAAACAGGCACAAGAAGTGCAGCTTACGGCGGAATTACATCTGTCGCGTGTATGCCCAATACCGACCCCGTAGTTGACAATGAGGCGGTTGTTACCTATATAAAGACAAAGGCGAAGGACACGGGATATGTAAATGTGTATCCGATAGGAGCGGTATCTAAGGGTTTAAAGGGCAAGGAGCTTGCAGAAATCGGCGCAATGAAATTTGCAGGAGCAGTTGCAATTTCCGACGACGGCAGACCTGTAGAAGATGCCGGTCTTATGCGGCGCGCGATGGAATACGCGGATATGTTTGATATGAAGGTAATATCGCACTGCGAGGATATTCCGCTTGCAAATGACGGATATATGAACGAGGGGGCGGCTGCAACTGAGATGGGACTGCGCGGAATAACGCGCGCGGCGGAAGAGGTTATGGTATCGCGCGACATTCTGATAGCCGAGGCGATAGGAACGCCCATTCATATCGCGCACGTAAGTACGCGAGGCTCTGTTGAACTTGTAAGACAGGCGAAAAAGCGCGGAGTGCGCGTCACATGCGAAACGTGTCCGCACTATTTCACTCTTACCGAGGATGCGGTAAGAGGATTTAACACAAATGCTAAGATGAATCCGCCGCTAAGAACCGACGACGACGTACAGGCAATTAAGGACGGCTTAAAGGACGGTACAATTGACTGTATTGTAACTGACCATGCTCCTCATCATATAGATGAAAAAAACTGTGAATTTGCAATGGCTAAAAACGGCATTGTCGGCTTTGAAACATCTCTCGGACTGGGGCTTCAATATCTTGTTAAAACAGGCGTGCTTACAATAAATGAGCTTATTGAAAAAATGGCGGTAAATCCGTCGCGGATTTTGGGAATAAGCAAGGGAACGCTTTCGGAGGGCAAAATTGCCGACATTATCATATTTGACCCCGAAAAGGAATGGACGGTCGATATAAACGAGCTTCATTCAAAGAGCAAAAATTCGCCGTATGACGGATTTAAACTTGTCGGAAAGCCCGAGTATGTCATTGTTAACGGTGAAATAGTAATAAATCAGGGGATTTTGCTGTAGGAGGTAATAGAATGTCAGTAGATTTATTGGTAGAAAAAATTAAGGAAAAAAGCAATCCGTCAGTCGCGGGACTTGACCCGAAAATCGACTATGTTCCGCAGTACATAAGGGATAAGGCGTATAAGGAATACGGCAAAAATCTGAAAGGCGCGTGCGAGGCTATCTGGGAATTTAACAAAGGTCTTATTGACGCTCTGTATGACGTAGTTCCCGCGGTAAAACCGCAGTCGGCATTTTATGAAATGTACGGACTGCACGGCGAGGAAATACTCCACAGAACTATTTCGTATGCGCATGAAAAGGGGCTTTATGTTATTCTTGACGTAAAGCGAAACGATATAGGCTCAACCGCCGAGGCGTATTCAAAGGCGTATCTGGGTAAATGCGAGGTGGACGGCGAATTGTTCGACAGCTGCCCCGTTGACTGCATAACCGTAAATCCGTATCTTGGAACAGACGGAATACAGCCGTTTATTGACGACTGCAAAAAGTACGACAAGGCAATTTTTGCGCTTGTAAAAACGTCAAATCCGTCGTCGGGTGAATTTCAGGATAAAATAATGGACGGCAAAACACTTTTTGAAACAGTTGCAAATCGTGTGAACGAATGGAATGAGGAAACAATTGGAAAAAGCGGTTACGGCGCAGTCGGCGCGGTTGTCGGAGCGACATATCCCGAACAGGCTAAGATATTAAGAAGCGTAATGCCAAAATCATACTTCCTTGTACCAGGGTACGGCGCGCAGGGCGGCGGAGCGCAGGGTGTCAAACCATGTTTTAACGCGGACGGTCTCGGAGCAATTGTAAATTCATCACGCGGAATTATGTGCGCTTATAAAAAGGGTGATTGGAAGGAAGAACAATTCGCCGATGCGGCAAGACAGGAAGCAATAAGAATGAAAAATGATTTAAACAGCGTGATTTAATTAGGAGAGTTATATGAAAACAACAGAAAACTGTAAATTAGTATCAAAAAGAGAAATATGCAAGGGCGTTTTTGAATTTGTGATAGAAAGCGAAAACATTGCGTCGTCTGCCGAGTGCGGTCAATTTCTGCATATCGACTGCGGCAGTGACACGTTTTTACGCCGACCGATAAGTATATGCGACGCGGAAAACGGGAAAGTTCGTTTTATATTCGAGGTAAAGGGCAAGGGCACGGACGCGCTTTCAAAATACGAGATCGGCGACAGGATAAACGTAATGGGACCTTTGGGACACGGATTTGAAATAAAGGATGAATTTAAAAATCCCGTGATTATCGGCGGCGGAATAGGCG
>CAZBXN010000149.1:0-3524 GCA_964496015.1 uncultured Lachnospiraceae bacterium
ACCGTATAATGAGGGTTAAGAGAAGGGAGAGTGTACATAATGGATAATGTTCAAAAATGGGCGTATCAGCTTAAAGCCAAAGAAATGGTTGATATATTAAATTCAAAGAATTTTAATGCGGTTTATGCGGAGGACGCCGCTGACGCAAAGCGGATTTTCCTCGAAATGATGCCCGAGGGCGCAAGCGTGTGCGTCGGAGGCTCGGTAACGCTGAAACAGACTGGAATAATGGACGAAATAGAAAGCGGCAGATATAATTTTTACGACCGCTTCCACTGCGAGAGCGTTGCGGCAATGCACGACGTATACCGCGAGAGCTATAAGGCCGATTACATGGTATCAAGCACAAACGCCGTCACAAAAGAGGGACAGCTTGTAAATATAGACTGCGTGGGAAACCGCGCGAGCCAGATTGCGTTCGGACCGAAAAAGGTAATTATAGTCGCAGGCGTGAACAAAATCGTCGATACCATGGAGGACGGAATAAAGCGCGCGCGCTCAATCGCTCCGCTTAACGCAAAGCGCATACGCCACAAAACGCCGTGCGCGACGGAGGATTGCTGCACCTGCTCTGACTGCGAGGGACAGCCGAGAATGTGTAATTTTATCGGCATTGTTGACGGCTGCTTCCATTTCCCGAAAAGAATTACGGTTATAATGGTAGCCGAGGAACTGGGATATTGATTTGACGAAAGGAATAAAACAAATTGGGATTTTTCAACAGTAACTATTCAAAGCCGGGACCGGGGATATATAAAAACACACCAAAGAAAAAGGGTCTGAGTCTCTTTTATGAGATATTTTTCAGAAAGTTCTGGAAGCTTATACAGCTTAATATTATGTATATCGTGACGCTTTTGCCGACGTTTGCGGTTGTTTTTGTGCTGTCGGGCATGATTTCAAACAAGCTTGCGCTTGACGGCAGCAGCATGGCGGCGGTTATCCAAAACGCCTCGGAGCTTGACGCGGCAAAGGTTTCCGTCACAATGGACTTGCTCATAAGGCTTTATATCTCAATCGGCTTTACGATATTCTGGGGCGGAGGCCCCGCGACGGCGGGCTTTGTCTATATATTGCGCTCGTTTATATGGGAGGACAGCGTATTTCTTGCAAGCGATTATTTTAAGCATATAAAATCGAATTTCAGACAGTCGCTGACGGTCTGGATAATAGATATTATTATGTTTACGGTAATATGTAACGCGTATTTCTTTTACGGCTCGCAGACGAATATAATGTATTATTTAAAATATGTGATACTCGTTCTGACGTTTTTCTATACGATGCTGCATCTGTTTTTGTATCATCTGCTTGTGACGTATAAGCTGTCAATCGGCAAGCTTTATAAAAATTCCGCGCTTTTTGCGCTGTCGTCGCTGCCGTGGTGCGTGCTGACGATAGCAATTACGGCGTTTTTGATTTTGATATTTCCCGCAATCGGGTTCACGGCGCAAAATCAGCAGCTCGCGGTATTTTTCACAACCGCCGTGTTTATAATAATTTTCACGCTCCTTTTCGGAGTATGCGGCTTTATAATCGAATTTAATACCTGTGCGCAGGTTAAGAAATATATTAAGGAGGACGCAGGTGTTGAACGAAATGAATAAAAAGCTCAATGAGGAGCTTAAGAATATTGTCTTTTCGGAGATAGGCGGAAAAAATAAGTCGCCGGACTGCGTAGAAAGCGATCTGACGCTTTATGACGGACGCAACACGCAGTTTGGTTACGCCGACGTAAAATGGGTAAGCTCAAAGCCCGAGGTTATAAATTCCTCGGGTGTTGTAATGCCCGAAGAAAAGGACGTAAACGTCACGCTCAAAGCCGAATTTACATATCAGGATTATCCCGATTTAGTCGGCGGGCTTGTGTTTGACGTGACGGTTAAGGCGGGCAGGGGAACAGTTAAAACGGAGCTTGACAAAAGCAAAATCAGAATATTTATAGCGGGTGATTCTACCGCCTGCAATTATCCGCATGAGGGCGAAAACAACCGATTTCCTCAGACGGGCTGGGGACAGGTATTCGGCGAATTGTTTGACGACAGCGTGCTTGTCGTAAACTGCGCCAGAAGCGGAAGAAGCTCAAAAAGCTTTTTACGTGAAGAAAATTTCAGATACATCGCCGACAATATACAAGAGGGCGATTATCTGTTTATCCAGTTTGCGCATAACGACTGCAAGGCGGAGGATTTGTCGAGATTTACCTCGCCATATGATAATTCGTATCAGGAGTGCATTTATAAATTTATTGAGACCGCGAAGAGCGTAAACGCTCACCCTGTTTTATGTACGTCGGTAACAAGGAATATAATAACCGATACAACGCTTTTGCCGTATGCGAGGGCATTGAAGGAAATAGGAGCAAAAGAGGGGATTCCCGTGCTTGACATATACAAAGTTACGCATGAATATCTTGAAAAAAACGGCGAGACTTTGGCCGGTGAAAGACATATGCGCCTTGCACCGCGTGATACGCGGTTTGCGGACAATCCCGAGTTTTGCCGTTCGCAGTATTACGAAACGGGCGCAAAGGACAACACGCATCTTAACATAAACGGCGCGCGGGAAATTGCAAAAATCGCGGCGGAGGAATTAAAACGCTTAAATCATCCGCTCGCGAAGTTTATGGTATAATTATTTAATTTGCTTTAGTTTTTGGCGTATTTCCTGTATAAGCTCCACTGTTTTGAATTTCACCGTTATGCCTTTATCCGAGCTTGTTATAATATCGTACGCTTCGGGGTTAAGGTTGTCGCGGAGAAGCTTTTGAGATTTTTCGTCAAGCGTCATGGTATCGCCGCCGCTTGTGCAAAGCGGCGGATAGAGAACGCACCACCAATTATGACCGCTTCCGCTTCCGAGAATAATGCGCACACCGTAATATTCTCCTGCGGGCAGGGTCATATTTTTATATGTTTTTTTCGGAAAATCAAATTTTCCGTACACGGCTTTTGCAGTATATGCAAAGCCGTTTTTTCTGAGCGTTTCGTTTGCTGTTTTTTCAAGCTCGGGTAATTCATTGATTATATCCGAAACGCCGTTTTCCGAATTGATTTTTTTGCGTATTTGATTTAACGCCGCGTCGCGCACTTTTAATTTTACGGCTTGGTCTGCGTCGCCGTCACTGTTCGCTATTATATGTAAGCGCGTGAGATTATCCTGTAAATCAGCCTGCACGCTGTCCGAATACGCCGTGACCGCGATTGATAAAACGAGCGATATAAAAAACGCGTAAATTATTTTGTTCATAGAGTCTTCCTTTCAAATGATTTAATCATTCATCATTTTCACCGTATTATTTCAATTTGATACATATTTTTCATAAAAAAATGTCAATACTATGATTAAGAGAGAAATCGGAAATATAAAAAAATGCTCTGATTGTCCGCATCGGGCATGGTATTTCGATTAAATTGCCGGCAGAAAGGTTTGGTAATATTTATCAAGAAATATGTATCGCTTATTACAAAGCTTGCCGTAATAACGAGCGCGTTTTATGTTACGAAAAAAGAGCGCGCCTACGC
>CAZBXN010000150.1:0-3342 GCA_964496015.1 uncultured Lachnospiraceae bacterium
AATAGTATAAAATTACGCCCTAAACGGGTGTAAAATACCCGCAAAATGCCATACGCATTTTGACGCTGTATCCGACGTTATGATAACTTCGGCGGATAAAAACACTAAAAAACAATCAGTGTGATTTATTTATACATCATTATTAAAAAAGGAGGAGTTACCTTTGAAAATGACAGGTGCACAAATGGTAGTTAAGGCATTGGAGCAAAACGGCGTAAAGGTAGTATTTGGATATCCGGGCGCTGCGAATTGTCCGATTATCGACAAGCTATCCTTTTCACCGATAAAGCACATTTTGACGCGTAACGAGCAGGGCGCGGCGCATGCGGCGTCGGGCTATGCGAGAGTTACAAAAACGGCGGGAGTATGCACGGCGACTTCGGGTCCGGGCGCGACAAACCTGATAACGGGTATCGCGACGGCGTATATGGATTCCGTTCCCATGGTTGCGCTGACAGGTCAGGTAGGCTCGGCGCTTATCGGCAAGGACGCGTTCCAGGAGGTTGACATCACGGGCGCGACGCTTCCGTTTACGAAACACAGCTACTTAATCAACGACGGTCTGGATATTCCACGCGTTATAAACGAGGCGTTCCATATCGCAAACACAGGCAGACCGGGACCCGTACTTATTGACTTCCCGATGGATATTTTAAAGACTGAGTTCGATTATCCGGAGGAAAATGAGGACGTAAATATCCGAGGTTACAAATTGCTCGGAAAAGCGAATGAATCCCAAATAAAAAAAGTCGCGGAAGCGATTAAAAACGCGAAAAAGCCCGTTATTTTGGCAGGCGGCGGCATTGTAATTTCGGACGCGGTGCAGGAATTCAGAAAATTCATTAAGGACACGGATATTCCCGTAGTTTCGACTATGATGGGAATAGGCGTTCTTCCGTCAGATTGTCCGAGATATTACGGTATGATTGGTTCGCACGGCGTAAAGAGAGCGAATATGATTATGAACCGTTCGGACTTGCTTATAGCAATGGGTTCAAGACTCGGCGACCGCTCGGTTGCAAACGCGAAAGGTCTTGAGGAAAGCGGAAAGCTCGTTCATATCGACATTGACCCCGCGGAAATCGGCAAAAACATTCAGCCCGCAATTCCCGTTGTCGGCGATATAAAGGACGTGCTCGACCAGCTTCACCCCTTGCTTGCCGATTATCAGATTGACACTTCGTGGGTGGACGAGGCGAATGAATTAAAAGAACGCTTCACTCATAAGCCGTTTAGCGAGGACAGCGGATTTGTAAATCCGAGATATTTCTTACAGACGCTTTCGGAAAAGACAGACTCAAACGTTTATCTTTCGACCGAAGTCGGACAAAATCAGATATGGTGCGCGAATTATTTTAATTTCAAAGACCCGCGCTCGCTGCTCACGTCGGGCGGCTTCGGAACAATGGGCTACGGCTTGCCCGCGGCAATCGGCGCGTCGGCGGCGGCTGACGGCTCAAAACCCGTAATCGCGGTTATGGGCGACGGCAGCTTCCAGATGGACTTACCCGAAATGGGTACAATGTGCCAGTGGGACATACCCGTTAAAATGGTAGTGTTTAAAAACGACCGTCTCGGTATGGTTCATGAGCATCAATACTTATTGTACAAGTCGAATTATCAGGCTGTTTCAATCGAGGGCAGCCCCGATTTCAATAAGCTTGCGGACGCATACGGCATTAAAAACGGATATGTAAGCGAAAACAGCAAGGTAGGCAAGGCTATTGACGAAATGATGAAGTCGGACGGCTCGTATCTGCTTGTTGTAAGCGTAAATCCGTTCGAGCCGACAGGCGACTCGCTTAACGAAAGTACTCTTCCGAAAAAGGAGGATAACTAATATGGAAAGATATACATTATCGGTTCTTGTCGAAAATAACCCCGGCGTACTGTCAAGAGTAGTCGGACTGTTTTCAAGACGCGGATTTAACATTCATTCGCTTTCGGTGGGAACAACTCAGGACGACAGCGTTTCGCGTATCACCATTGAGGTAAACGGCGACGCGCAGACGGTCGAACAGGTTTCAAAACAGCTTTCAAAGCTTGTGGAGATTATTAAAATCAAAACTCTTCACGACAATGAAATAGTAAAGCGCGGACTTGCGCTCGTAAAAATCAGGGTTTCGCCGAAAACAAGAGGCGAAGTCATTGAAATGACAAGCGTTTTCAGAGCGAATATTATAGATATTTCGCCCAATACGCTGACGGTTGAGATAACGGGACACGACAGAAAAATCAACGCGTTTCTCGACCTCGTTGAACCCTACGGTATTGAGGAAATCTCACGCACGGGTATGACGGCGCTTGAAAGAGGCGCGAACACATTAAAGGTTGACAAGTAGTCAGCCGTAAAAAACGACCTTGTTTGGTGAAAATCCAAATAACATAAAAAATTTATAAAAAACGGAAAGAGGTAATACAAAATGGCAAAAACATTGGAAAACGCAAGAGTATTTTATGAAAGCGATTGTAACTTAGGATTGCTTAACGGCAAAACTGTCGCTATAATCGGTTTCGGCTCGCAGGGACACGCTCACGCTATGAACTTAAAGGACAGCGGCGTGAACGTAATCGTAGGTTTAAGACCCGGTTCAAAGAACGCAAAGAGAGCGGAGGATTACGGAATTCCCGTATACGAAACAGCGGAAGCTGCAAAGAAGGCTGACATCATCATGATTTTGACGCCCGATGAAAAGCAGGCTGAAATTTACAAGACAAGCATTGAGCCGAATTTGGAAGAGGGCAATATGCTTATGTTCGCTCACGGCTTCAACATTCACTTCAAGCAAATTCTTCCGCCCGCGGGCGTTGACGTAACAATGATTGCGCCGAAGGGTCCCGGTCATACGGTTCGTTCGGAGTATGTTGAGGGTAAGGGCGTTCCGTGTCTGGTTGCAGTTGAGCAGGACGCGACAGGCAAGGCGCTTGACATGGCGCTTGCATACGGCGCAGGTATCGGCGGCGCAAGAGCGGCAATTCTTGAAACAACTTTCCAGTGCGAAACAGAAACAGACTTGTTCGGTGAGCAGGCAGTTCTCTGCGGCGGCGTAACGGCTTTGATGCAGGCGGGCTTTGAAACGCTTGTTGAGGCAGGCTACGACCCGAGAAACGCGTATTTTGAGTGTATTCACGAGATGAAGCTTATCGTTGACCTTATCTATCAGGGTGGTTTCAGCAGAATGAGATATTCAATTTCCGATACGGCTGAATTCGGCGATTACGAAACAGGCAAGAGAATGGTAACGGAAGAAACAAAGAAGGAAATGAAGAAGGTTCTTGAGGAAATCCAGGACGGTACATTTGCTTCAAAGTGGATTGCGGAAAACAAGAACGGCAGAGCGC
>CAZBXN010000151.1:0-3341 GCA_964496015.1 uncultured Lachnospiraceae bacterium
ATTATTATGATAATAACGGCAATATGACGGCGAAGCAGGGAACAAAGAAAGAAAGTGCTTCGGAGAAGTTAAGCAGCAAGCGGCAAGCTACACATATAATGCTAATAATCTCAGAGCGAGCAAGCGGCTTCAATTATGAAAAAACGGCTTGTGTACGATAAGATGTTGAGAAAAATGCGCTAAAAGTAGGAAATATGAAATGGCTCAATTCCGTTAAAGGATTGAGCCATTTCATATCATTTGTAAGAAACGCGTTCCAGACTGTTAATAAGGGTTGTACCGCTGACTTTATAAACAGCCGATTTAGAACTTGTTTTATTGTATATGTATTGATCTTTTGAAGTACAGTCACTTCCCAGTTTAACGATAGCTTTTAATCTGACTTGCGCGCCGTCCGGAATATTTGAGTCGGTAAGGTCAACGGTGCGTTCTGCCGATGCGCAAATATCTCTGTAACCGTCAGAGTGCCAGCTTTTCCATTCAGCGTCATAGCTGACATTTCCCTGAGCGTCAGTGTGTTTTCCTTTATATTGTACTTCGATTCGTGCGACAAAACCGCCTGTGTTCTTTAGCTTTATATATCTTATATTATCCATTAAAATCACTCCTATTTACATTAAAGTCAGTGTATAGTTATATAAACTATCAAAATTTTCATCAAATATCGGAGAACCCTCGTAAGCGAGAGATTCCGATACAGGTCCGTAGGAATTTACTCCGACAATCGTTTTATTATCCTCCAGTACCCATGCTCCTCCGGAGCTTCCACCACGCATTTTACAGCCGTTAATAAGCCATGTGTCATCATAACGCCGGACGGCATTGCCTTTAACGAATACCATTTTATTTCCGTTATAATAGTTGGCAGGGTATCCGAAATTTGTTATAATTTTATTTTCAATATTCTCAGTAGAATATTGAAGCGGGGAAGCGGTGCTTGAATTTGTGTTTAGAACAGCCATAGCATAATCCCACTTCCATGTTTTTTCGCTGCACCAATATTCCTTCAATGCAATAGTTTTAAAGGTCAGCTTTTCTAATGATTTACCGTCATCATAGCAGCGTTCACAGAGAAAATTATCATAAATCATTCCCGTATCCTTGTTCTGAACGCAATGAGCCGCCGTTACTAACAGGTTGCTGCGCTCCATAATATTGGCGCTGGCAATATAGTTTTTGCCGTCTCCTGAAAAGAACAGTTTGCCGCCTGAACTGAAAGGCATTTGCTTTAAATCCGCTGTTTCAGGGTCGGTTGTTGTTATATTGGGCTGTTCAATTTCATCTTCTATGCAAGGCATAATGGGCATTGCCGCTGCCTTTCTTTCAGGCGTCCAATAGTCGATAATTTGCTGCGTATAGGTGTCGCGGGTTTCCAATGTATACGATACATTATTATTGTTGTCATGCGTGATTTTCATAATATCACTCCTTTGCTATAAATAAATTTGATTTTTAGAGCTTATCCCTCTATTTGATAAGTATGTATTTTATTTTTAAATATGTCCAAAAGTAAGCTAATTACAGGGAATAAGTTTATAAAGACAAATCCAAGTAATATAAATCACCATTTATTATACTTAGCGTGCAAAAAATGATATAAATACTATACAAACAGTAATGCAAAGAAATATAGTTTGCATAATAAATTTATGGTAAACCACATTTTGGAATTATCTTAATAAAAAATAAACGCTGATTTTGTCAGCGTCTGTTTTTTATTCATTTAAAAATTCAACTGCAATACTCGCCATAAGTTCTGCACCGATTGGCAAAGCATTTTCATCAGCTTTAAATTTCGGGCTATGTATCGGATAAATCGCGCCTATGTTAGCATTACCTACGCCAAGCTTAAAATATGATGCAGGAACGCGTTCGCCAAAATATGCGAAATCGTCACCTGCCATTGACGCTGTATCAAGGTAAGTTATGCCTAACCCCATATTTTCAGCGCATTTTGCAACAATTTTGTTCATTTCCGTATTATTTATAACAGGCGGAAACAGCACATTAAAATTAAAATCAAGCGCTGCGCCCACACTTTTTGCCGTATCTTCCGCAATTTCATGAAGCAGCTCAACAAGCTTCTCACGCGTTACGGAATCAATCGAACGCGCCGTACCGGTCATAACTGCCGTGTCAGGAACTGCATTTCGGCAGCTTCCGCCGTTAATGGAGCAAATTGTTACCACGCACGGCAAATTATAATCATGCGCGAGCGTATGATATTTTTCTAAAATTTTTGCGGCAACCGACAGCGGATTTACACATTTCTCAGGGTGCGCGCCATGACCGCCGATACCGTGAATTATAATTTCAAAATCGTCCGGCGACGCCATAATTGAGCCGTCCTTAATCTGAATATTTCCTGTCGGCTCAAGAGGTTCAACATGCAGCGCAAATGCCGCGTCAACATGCGGATTTTCCATAATGCCCTCATTTATCATAGGCAGCGCACCGCCCGCGCCTTCTTCAGCGGGCTGAAAAATAAGCTTGACATTTCCGCAGATTTCCGATTTTCTGTCATTTAAAATTTTAGCTGCGCCCAAAAGGCACGCCGTGTGAATATCATGCCCGCAGGCGTGCATAAAACCGTCATGCTCCGACGCGAAATCAACTCCGCTTTCTTCTTTTATCGGAAGCCCGTCCATATCTGCGCGCAAAAGTACGGTTTTGCCGCCTTTTTCACCCTTAATAAGCGCGCATACGCCCGTTTTTGCCGTTATTTCAAACGGAATACCATATTCCGCAAGCTTTTTCTGTATAAATGCAGAGGTCTTAAATTCCACAAAATCCGTTTCGGGCGTTTTATGAAGCGTTCTGCGTATGTTTATAAGCTCGTCTCTAAAATCAGCCGTCATTTTACCATCTCCTCAAATTCATCTTCCGTTATAACCGTGACACCGAGCTGACGCGCTTTGTCAAGCTTACTGCCGGCTTCTTCGCCCGCCAAGACATAATCGGTCTTTTTAGAAACGCTCGACGAGGTCTTTCCGCCATAGCTTTCAATAATTTTTGATGCGTCAGAACGCTTATATTTTGAAAGCGTACCCGTTAACACAAAAATTTTTCCGTCAAAACGGTTCTCAACAAGCTCATTTTCGCTGTCATCAACACAGTTTACGCCTGCATTTTCCAGCTTTTTTATAAATTCTATATTTTGCGGTTCTTTAAAAAATCCCACAACCGAAACCGCCATTTTTTCGCCGACATCATCAATTTGTGTTAAGTCCTCGATCGACGCACTTCTTAGATTATCAAGCGTTTTATATGCCTTTGACAAGCTTTTTGCGGCTTTTTCGCCGATATGGCGTATTCCGAATGCGTTTATAAGCCGATACAGC
>CAZBXN010000152.1:0-3337 GCA_964496015.1 uncultured Lachnospiraceae bacterium
GCGGATATATTAAGCGCGAGGGTAAGCCGTCGGAAAAGGCTATTTTAACAAGCCGTGTAATCGACAGACCTATCCGCCCGCTGTTCCCGTCAGATTTAAGAAACGACGTTTCGGTTGTCGCAACCGTTCTTTCGGTAGACCAGGACAACCCTCCCGAGGTTGCGGCGCTTATCGGTACTTCAATCGCGCTTTCAATATCGGACGTTCCGTGGAATGGTCCTATCGGCGGCGTATGGCTCGGTCTTGTTGACGGCGAGTATGTAATAAACCCGAACGTCGAGCAGAGAGAAAAGAGCCAGATGCACGTAACGGTTGCGGGCACAAAGGAAAAGGTCGTTATGATTGAGGCGGGCGCAAACGAGGTTGAGGAAAGCGTTATGCTCGAGGGTATCAAGTTCGCGCATCAGACAATCAAGGAGATATGTGAATTTATCAGCGACATTCAGTCGAAAATCGGCAAGCCTAAGTTTGTTTATGAGGCTCACGACATTGACCATGATTTATATGACGCGATTAAGGAAAAGATGTTTGACAAGCTTTGCTATGCGCTTGATACAGACGACAAGAATATCCGTGACGCGAGAATAGGCGAAATAACTGACGAAATTATTCCGATGTTTGAGGAGCAGTATCCCGACATTAACGAGCAGATAGGCGAAATCCTTTATAAAATGCAGAAGGAAATCGTGCGCATGTGGCTTGTCGAGGGCAGACGTGTTGACGGCAGAGGTCTTGACGAAATCCGTCCGCTTGCGGCAGAGGTTGACTTATTGCCGAGAGTTCACGGCTCGGGTATGTTCACAAGAGGTCAGACACAGGTGCTTTCTGTTGCGACACTTGCGCCGCTCAGCGAAAATCAGCGTCTTGACGGCATTGATTTGGAGGAAACAAAGAGATATATTCATCATTATAATTTCCCGTCATACTCTGTCGGTGAAACAAGACCGTCAAGAGGTCCCGGAAGACGTGAAATCGGTCACGGCGCGCTTGCAGAGCGTTCACTCGTGCCTGTTCTTCCGTCAGAGGAGGAATTCCCTTATGCGATAAGAGTGGTTTCCGAGGTTCTTTCGTCAAACGGTTCAACCTCACAGGGCAGTGTCTGCGGTTCAACGCTTGCGCTTATGGCGGCGGGCGTGCCGATTAAAGCTCCTGTTGCGGGTATTTCCTGCGGACTTATCACCACGGACGACGGCTTCACGACTATGGTTGATATTCAGGGTCTTGAGGACTTCTACGGCGAAATGGACTTCAAAGTAGCGGGTACGAAGAAGGGTATCACGTCAATTCAGGTGGATATTAAAAACGACGGACTTCCTTATGAGGTAATAGGGGAAGCTTTGAGAAAAACACGCGACGCGCGCTATTACATCATTGATGAAATTCTGTTAAAGGCTATCGACGCGCCCCGTAAGGAGCTTTCACAGTACGCTCCGAAGGTTGACACAATGAAGATTGACGTTGACAAAATCCGCGAGGTTATCGGTCAGGGCGGAAAGGTAATTCAGGGTATCGTTGCCGACACAGGCGCGAAGATTGACATTGAAGAGGACGGCACAATTTATATTTTTGCCGCAGACCAGGAGAGCGGTAAAGCCGCGAGAAAGGCAATCGAAGCGATTATCGAAGAGCCTGTTGTCGGACGTATTTATAACGGTCTTGTTAAGACTATAACGACCTTCGGCGCATTCGTTGAAATTCTCCCTGGCAAGGACGGTCTTTGCCATATTTCAAAGCTTGACGACAAGAGGGTTGAAAAAGTCGAGGACGTCTGCAAGGAGGGCGACAAGATGATTGTCAAGGTTATGGACATTGACCCGAAAACGGGAAAAATCAGCTTGTCGAGAAAAGACGCGATGCTTGAAATCGAAAATTGTGAAAATAACCAGTAAGGTATACAAATAAAGAAAGTGTTGCTTAAAGCAACACTTTCTTTTTACGCTGAAATCAGCGGTCTTTTATAATATATAATGCTTTTTTCTGTACTTATTCGGTGATATTCCGATAATCTTTTTAAATACGTCGCCGAAATAGTTGCTGTCCTGATAGCCGCAGAAGTTGGCAATTTCCGTAATGGAAAGCTGCGTTTCCATGAGCAGGTTTGTTGCCATTTTTATTCTTACGTTGTTGAGGTACTCATTAAAGCCGAAGCCCGTCACGCGCTTGAATTTCTTTGAAAAATACGTCGGCGACATATATGCAATTTTTGCCATTTGATTAAGTGAAATCGGCTTGTTGTAGTAATTGCAGATGTAGCGGCAGACCTCCTGAATACGGTCTTCATATATGGTGAGGTCGTCCATAAGAGGATATGTATTCTGCGTCACGAATTTATTCATGTCAACCAGCAGTTCAAGCGTATTGAGTTTTGCCACATACTGCGAATACATATCGTTTTGCTTGATTTTCGTTTCCGCTTTGCGCAGCAGCAGATTAAACGTGTTCTGCATAGACTCGGGTATATGTATTTTCTTGTTCTCGAAAATTTTCATCAGAAAATCTCTGTCAAATTCCATTCCCAGTCCGTCAAGAAAGCTGTCCGAGAAGGTGATAAGCGAGCGCGAATGTGCTTCCGATGCAGGCTGCGACAAATGTATATCCCCTTTATTTACGAGAATTACATCGTTTGGCACAACGTCATAAAGCGTATGATTTATGAAATACCGTCTTTTGCCGTCTATGAGATAATAAATTTCATAATAATCATGAAAATGTGATTGAACCATGCCTCTGACATCTTTTTCGGACAGGGAATCAATCCATAAATTTTTACCGTCAGGCAAAGCCATGCCTGTACACCTCCGTAAGAACAGCGAAAGCTGTTTAATCAATTACTGTAATTATATCACACTTTTTTGAGAAAAACAACTGTTTTTTTGCTACTTACTTTGGAAAAAAGCGGCAAATGGCATAAAAACGTATAAAAACGCCTTTATTATTGAACAAATAATCTTTATTTGAGAATAAAAAAACCATTGAAATAAATGTGAGCGTATTGTATAATGAAAATATAATATTTATTCAGGAAAGAGAAGGGATTTTACTATGAAAAAATTTATGGATAAGGATTTTATGCTGACGAACAAAACGGCGAAAACGCTGTATTTTAACCATGCGGCAAAAATGCCGATATGCGATTACCACTGCCATTTAAGCCCGCAGATGATGTATGAGGATAAGCCGTTTAAAAACATAACGGAGATATTTTTGGGCGGCGACCACTATAAATGGCGTTATATGCGTTCGTGCGGCGTTGACGAGGAATACATAACAGGCTCAAAATCAGACAAGGAAAAATTCCGCGCGTTCTGCTCATGTCTGCAATATGCTGTCGGAAATC
>CAZBXN010000153.1:0-3288 GCA_964496015.1 uncultured Lachnospiraceae bacterium
AAGTAGGTACAATGATTGAAATTCCGAGAGCCGCTCTTACGGCTGACGAGATTGCGACGGAGGCTGACTTCTTCTGCTTCGGTACAAACGACCTTACGCAGCTTACATTCGGCTTCTCACGTGATGACGCGGGCAAGTTCCTTGACGCTTACTATGATACTAAAATCTTTGAGAACGACCCGTTTGCTAAGATTGACCAGAACGGCGTCGGCAAGCTTATGGAAATGGCGATTAAGCTTGGCAAGCCTGTAAATCCAAAGCTTCATATCGGTATCTGCGGCGAGCACGGCGGCGACCCGTCGTCGGTTGAGTTCTGTCACAAGATTGGACTTGACTATGTATCATGTTCACCGTTCAGAGTTCCTATCGCAAGACTTGCAGCAGCTCAGGCAAAAATTAACGAGGGCTAAATTGGTGTATTAAAAAGGTGACTGTTTTAGCAGTCACCTTTTTTTGTTCAGAGTATATTTTCCCATTTCAATTTATAATTCTCGGGCAGATGTCCGAAAAGAAATTCCAGCACGCGGTTTTTTGACAGCGCGTCTGCCTTTTGTTCTTCCTTGGAATATTCAAGCAGTTCAAACAAATTCATCTCAATATTGTCCATTTCCTGATGATTGCCCGTCGCGTCAAGCACGCTGCGTTTTTTGTCAAGATACTCCTTCATTTTCATAATATCCGCGCTCGCCTGTTCAAAATTTTCACTTTTCAGACTTTCGCCGACGCTTTTGTTGATATTTATAAGCTCGCCCGACACCTTTTCAAGATTGCTTGTGTAAAATGCGCTGAATGTAACCATCACCGCCGCTATCACTGCCGAAATTATAACGCTCTTCATACTTCCTCACCCTTTTTCTGAATATACAATTCATCCTCCGCGTCAAGCGACGCAATAAATACCTGTTTTACATTCTCTATGCCCTGCTTTTTGAGCTCGGATTTAAGCCATTCCTCGCTTTTTCCGCTGCGGATAAGCTCCTCCTTGTTTATGCTGCCGTCCGATATGAGATTGCACGGAAGCCCCTCATGACGCGGTTTTTTTATATTCATATCCTCAACAGTGACGCCGCGCGCCTTGTCCTTCGGTATTACGCTCAATTTTCCGCTCGTTTCTATAACCGCAACCGCGACGTCGGATATGTCATGACAACTGTTAAGCCGCAGCTCCTCCAGCAAATCGTTTATATTAAACCTCTGACGGCGCAGTTCCTGTTCATTTATGCGCCCGTTATATATGACTATGCTCGGCTCGCCCGACAGGAATTTCCGCACTTTCTTGCTTTTAAGGCTCAAATATGAAATAAACACCTCCGCTATTATCAGCGTCAGTACAGGTATTATTCCCGACAAAATCGGTATGTCAATCGCCTGCATCGGCACGGACGCGAGGTCGGAAATCATAATCGCAACAACAAGCTCCGACGGCTGCAATTCGCCAAGCTGCCGTTTGCCCATTATGCGCAATGATGTTATGACCGTGCCGTATAGTATAAGCGTCCGTATGACAAGTATAAGCATAATATATCCCCTCCGGTTTACTTCTAATATCTGCCGAAAATATCAATTATATTCTAATTTTCTGTTTACTTTCACACATTAAAGTGGTATAATATATGTATAATTAACCAAAGGAGAATAAACAAATGAAAGAAATCAACAGTTCGGATATTGACACGCTTTTCAGGGCGGTTTTACAGCTCAAAACCATAGATGAATGTTACAGCTTTTTTGAAGATTTATGCACCATATCGGAATTAAAATCCATGTCGCAACGAATGGAGGTCGCGCTTATGCTTCGCGACAAAATGGTATATACCGACATTGCCGCCAAAACAGGCGCGTCAACCGCAACAATAAGCCGCGTCAACAAATGTATCAACTACGGGCAGGACGGGTATAATTTAGTGATTGACCGTATGAGAAAGGACAAGTAAATGAACAGCTACACGGATTTTGCCTATATTTACGACCGTCTGATGCGCGGGGATATAGATTACGGAAAATGGGCTGATTATATTGAAAATCTTTTTGATATGTACGGCGTAAATCCCTCGCTTGTCTGCGACCTCGCCTGCGGTACGGGCAATATGACAATCCCGCTCGCAAAGCGCGGGTATGATATGACGGGCGTTGACATTTCGGAGGATATGCTGAACCGCGCGCGCGAAAAATCGCAGGGACTTGACATTCTTTACCTTTGCCAGAGCATTACGCGCCTTGACCTGTACGGCACAATGGACGCGTTTCTCTGCATGATTGACGGCATTAACTATGTTATATCCCCCAAGCTGCTTATAGGCGCGTTCTCGCGCATGAAAACATGCTTTATGAACCCCGACGCCGTTTTTATTTTTGACATCAGCACACGGTATAAGCTAAAAAATATTATCGGCAATAACACCTTTACTCATTCAGACCGCGATATTTTTTATTCATGGCAGAACAGATATATCGAAAACAAAAACATTTCCGATATGCTGCTGACGTTTTTTGTCCGCAATAAAAATACATACCGCCGTTTTGAGGAACGTCATATTCAGCGGGCTTACACGGAGGACGAGCTTCGGTTTATGCTCAAAAAAGCGGGATTTTCGGAAATTGACGCTTACCATGAGCTGACCTTTGAAAAACCGCGCGAAAACAGCGAAAGAATTGTGTTTGTATGCAGGTGAATTTCGCGTAAACACTTGATTTTTCAGTAATTTTATGGTAAAATAGACAGGATAGGAAAAATAGTAAAAACAAAAATTCAGGAGGAAAAAATGGCTAAGAAGGCTAAGGAAAAAGAGCTTGATATGTCCGCAATCGAAAATCAGAAAATTATTAACGTGGACTTAAACAATGAAATGAAAACCTCATATATAACCTACGCTATGAGCGTTATTATAAGCCGCGCGCTCCCCGATGTGCGCGACGGCTTGAAGCCCGTTCACAGGCGTATTCTTTACGATATGTATGAGTCGAATTTACTTTACGAAAATGACTTTAAGAAATCCGCCGCAACCGTCGGCGACGTTTTGGGTAAATATCACCCGCACGGCGACGCGTCCGTTTATGACGCTATGGTGCGTATGGCGCAGGATTTCTCGCTTCGTTATCCGCTCGTTCAGGGCAAAGGTAACTTTGGTTCGGTAGACGGCGACCCCGCCGCGGCTTACAGATACACCGAGGCGAAAATGTCGAAAATTTCAGCGCATATGCTGACCGATATTGAAAAGGAAACGGTTGACTTTGTGCCGAACTATGATGACAAAATCCCCGAACCTGAGGTTTTGCCGTCGAGATTTC
>CAZBXN010000154.1:0-3159 GCA_964496015.1 uncultured Lachnospiraceae bacterium
CGGCGTGGGGGTCGGTGTCGGTGTCGGCGTTGGTGTCGGTGTGGGGGTGGGGGTCGGACTTGGTGTGGGGGTGGGGGTCGGGCTTGGCGTGGGTGTAGGTGTTGGTGTTGGCGTGGGGGTCAGCGTCGGACTTGGCGTCGGTGTCAGGGTCGGGGTTGGTGTCGGCGTCGGTGTGGGCGTTGGCGTTGGTGTCGGACTTGGGGTCGGTGTCGGCGTCGGAACAGCCGCCGCCAAAACAAGCGAATTATAGATATTCAGCCGCTTTCCGCCGATTACCGTCGTTTCAAGTCCGGCTATTGTGTCCGCGCCCTCCGTCAAAACGCGTATTATTTCCTGCGGCGATAAATACGGATATTTCGCCTTTATAACCGCTGCCGCGCTCGCGACAAGCGGGCACGCCATTGATGTTCCGTTTTTGCTGACATATCCTCCGTCATAGGACGTACTTAAAATACTGCTCCCGGGAGCGGCGATTTGCACGCTGTTTGCGCCGTAGTTTGAAAAAACCGATATTTTATCCGCGCTGTCCGTTGATGCCACAGCTATTACATTATCGTAACTTTTTGCAAACGAGGCGGGATAAACCGAGGTTTGGTCAAGATTTTGGGGCAGCGAAGATGAGTTGGCACGGTTTCCTGCCGCGACAACATACAGAGTATCGGAATTTTCGCTGATTATCCGCTCCAATACAGAGTCTTTGCTGCTTGTTCCCAAACTGCTGTTTACAATCTTTGCGCCGCGCTTTGACGCGTAATCATAGGCATAGCGAAGAAAAGCGGAATTGCTCGTTGTTCCTTCAAACACCTTCAGCGACATTATTTTCGCATTACGGGAAAGAGAAGCAATTCCGATACCGTTGTTTGTCACCGCGCTTATAATTCCCGAAACATGCGTGCCGTGTCCGTTTGCACCGCTTGTATCGTTCGGGGTGTTATCATTATTTACAAAGTCCCAGCCGTGAAGGTCGTTATAACAATTAAATGTCTTTATACTGCCGTATTCGTTATATTCCTCAAAAACCAAATTCGGGCTTGGATTTGTCCAGATATTATCCGCCAAATCCTCGTGCGAAGCGTTAATACCCGAGTCCACCACAGCAACTACGACGTCTGAACAATCTATATTCATGTCCCAGACCTGCGGCGCGCTCACCTTCGGCAGCGAGTACTGACTGCTGTAGCGCGCGTCATCGGGCTCGTCAGACAGCGTATATATGTAATTTGGCTGCGCAAAATCAACCTCGGGCATTGCGTTAAGCTCGTCCACAAGCTCCAGAACACTGTCGCGTCCCGTTTCTTTAAGCGTCAAAAGCAGCGTCTGCTCCTCGTCCGCGTCCTCCTCAAAGAGCGAAAACAGCGACATATTATTAGTCTCAGGTATATCGAGGTCAGTAATCTCCGAAATATTCAAGCCGTCAAACAGCGAATAATCCTCCGACGCCGTCCGCATGTAAAACATACTTGAGCGCGGTTTGAGCACGACAATAACGGAGTCATCCTCAAATTCCTCCGCCGCATTCGCCGTGAGCGCAAGCCCAAGGCTCAATATTATCAAAACAAGCATCAATAGTCGTTTTTTCACAACTCATCACCTATTTTAAGCATATCATTAAAAGCATATCGTTGTCAAGTATAATTTATTTGGATTTTTCGGGAAGCTGAACAAGCAATATCGCCGCGAACATCAGCACACAGCCCCATATTTCCCGCGCGGTCATACTGCCGCCCGTCAGATGCCAGCCGCACGCGACAAGCACTACTGTTGACAGCGTTGAAAACACCGATTCAAGGCTCATAAGTATTGACGCTGAGGTCGGGTCGGTGTACTTTTGTCCGACAATCTGCAAGGTGTACGCAACGCCGCAGGACATTATGCCCGAATACATAATTGACAGCCGCGCGTCCCATACGGGCGCGGCTTGCGGGTGCTCGAACAGCAGCGAATACACAAGCGCGAGTATTCCGCACACAAAAAACTGAGTACACGCCAATTTTACACCGTCAACTTTAGGCGAGAAATAATCAACCGACAAAATGTGTCCCGTGAACACAAACGCGCACGCGAAAATTATCACGTCGCCCTTGTTTATGGAAATATCGCCGTTAATGCACATCAGATACATGCCGATTACCGCGATAACAACGGCGGCAAGCACGGCTTTTGACGGGCGTTTGCCCGTAAATATGCCGACAATCGGAATAATAATCATATATAGCGCGGTGATAAAGCCTGCCTTGCCCGGGCTTGTATAGACCATTCCCGCAGTTTGCAGCGTGCTTGCCACACATAGGAACGCGCCGCATATCACGCCGCCTTTAAGGAGCGTTTTGTCCCATTTTCCGACCTCCGAGCCGCGTTTTTTCTTTATGTAATCCATAATAAATATAACGGGCAAGAGCACCACGCCGCCGAGAATACTCCGCACTCCGTTAAACGCGGCGGGCGGAATAACCTCCACGCCCTTGCTCTGTGCTATAAATGATGTTCCCCACACAAACGCCGTGAGAAATAACAAAAAATTGCCCTTTAATTTCTGATTTTTCATAATTCTGTCCCTTCCGTTTTGAATACCTATAAATTGTACCAAAACACGCGCATTTTGTCAATAAAAAAGGACGCCCGAGAGCGTCCTTGCTTTTTAAAACAATCCCATTCCGCCGTATTTGATTACAATCGCGGCAAACACGATTGAAACCATTGACAGAAGCTTAATCAGAATATTAACCGAAGGTCCAGAAGTGTCCTTAAACGGGTCGCCGACCGTGTCGCCGACAACAGCCGCCTTATGGTTTTCGCTGCCCTTGCCGCCGAAGTTGCCCGCTTCAATATACTTCTTAGCGTTATCCCACGCGCCGCCCGAATTTGCCATCATAATTGCGAGAACAAAGCCCGAAACGAGCGCGCCCGCCAACATTCCGACAACGCCGTTTGCGCCGAGGACAAGTCCTACGATAATCGGAGCGACAATACCGAGAGCCGCGGGCAAAATCATTTCCTTAAGCGACGATTTTGTACAAATATCAACGCAGGTTTCATAGTCCGCTTCAGCCTTACCCTCCATAAGACCCTTGATTTCTCTGAACTGACGTCTTACTTCAATAACGATTTTCTGCGCCGCGCGTCCAACCGCCTGCATAGTCATTGCGCTGAACAGGAACG
>CAZBXN010000155.1:0-3126 GCA_964496015.1 uncultured Lachnospiraceae bacterium
TGGACGGCTGGCAGGTATGCCGTGAGATAAGGCGCGTGAGCAATATCCCGATTATCATGCTGACGGCAAAGGGCGAAACCTTCGACAAGGTTCTCGGTCTTGAACTGGGAGCTGACGACTACATGGTAAAGCCGTTTGAAACTAAAGAACTGACGGCGCGCGTCAAGGCGGTTCTGCGCCGAAGTGAAACAAAGGAAACGTCTGCGGAAAAGGAGCTTGTGTTCCCGAAGCTTACGATAAACCTCTCGAATTACGAGCTTAAATTAAACGGCGAAATAATCGAAGTGCCCCCGAAAGAGCTGGAACTTCTCTACTTCCTCGCGGCAAATCCGAACAGGGTATTCACACGCGAGCAGCTTTTGGAGGAGGTATGGGGGTTTGATTACTTCGGCGACTCCCGCACGGTTGACGTACATATAAAGCGCCTGAGAGAAAAATTAGAAGGCGTTGAAGCCAACTGGCAGCTAAAAACCGTCTGGGGAGTAGGATATAAATTTGAGGTAAGATAATGTTTAAAAGTATTTTTCAGCGTCTGTTTTGGACAAACGCCGCGATACTGTTGCTTGTATTTATATCGGTAGCCGTATCGGTAAGCATTTTCGCGAGTAACTATGTACTTTCAAGGCAAACGGAATCAATTATATCAATAAGCGACACCGTTGAGCACTGGTCGGCGGCTATGCAGATTGAAGAGCCCGACACGCGGTTCAGAGAAGCGTTCAGACAAACGCTAAAATCATGGAGCGAATTTATCAACGCGGATATAATCGTAGTCAACAAGTACGGCGAATGTACCGAAAGCACCTGCGCTATACGCACCGTACCCGAGCAGACGCTTGAGGATATTGTAAGCGGCATGCAGGTTGTAAGAAAAACGACCTTCAACGGCGCGTACCCTAAGCGCGTGCTGTCCGTTGGACTGCCCGTCAGGTATCAGGGAACGGTGGTCGGCGCGATGTTTTTTAACACGCGTCTGCCTAACATGAACAAATCCACAATGGACTTGGTATTCCTGTTTATGATATCGTCAATCTTTTCAATCTGCGCGGCGTTCGTGCTTGTATATATACAGTCAAAGCGGATTTCAAAGCCTATCGGCGATATAAACAAGGCGGCGCAGGATATTGCGGCGGGTAATTTTTCCGAGCGCGTTAAGATTACAAGCAAGGACGAAACGGGTCAGCTTGCGTCAAGCTTCAATTTCATGGCGGCGTCAATCGAGGATTTGGAAAATCAGCGTCAAAGCTTTGTTTCCGACGTGTCGCATGAGCTTCGCACGCCCATGACGAGCATTTCGGGATTTATAGAGGGTATTCTTGACGGCACTATTCCCGAGGAAAAGCAGGAGGAGTATCTGCATATAGTGCTTGATGAAACAAAGCGTCTGACGCGGCTTGTAAATGAGCTTTTGGAAATGTCGAAAATGGCATCGAGCGAATATGTCTTAAATATCGGAAAATTTGATATAAACGAGCTTATACGCGTCTGTATTATCAGCCTTGAACATAGAATTACAGAAAAAAATCTTGATTTGAATGTGGATTTTGCAAAAGACAGCCTCATGGTTCTGGCTGACGAGGACACGATAAAACGCGTAGTGCTGAATTTAATGGACAACGCGATAAAATTCAGCTATCCGAATACCACTATCGGTATTCATACGTGGGTTTCCGACGGCAGGGCGCATATAAGCGTCGGTAACTTCGGCGACGGAATAGACGGCGGGGATTTGAATAAGATTTTCGACCGTTTCTACAAGACCGACAAATCGCGCACAAACGTGAAAAACCGCAGCGGCGCGGGTTTGGGGCTTTCGTTTGTCAAAAACATTCTGACCATGCACAAGCAGAATATCTGGGTTGAAAGCGTCGATACGAAAGAGGGCAGCAAAGCAAAATATACAAAGTTTACATTTACATTAGAGATAGCATAAATAATCAGTAATTTGCATGGATTTTTTGCAAATTTTGCTTGACACGCAAATTTAATCGGTGTAAAATAATATTGTATGAAAAAAAATTTAACGGAGGTAGAATTATGGCAGAATTAAGATGGAATCCGCTGATAAAAGACTGGGTGATGATTGCTTCGCACCGTCAGAACAGACCGCAGATGCCGAAGGATTGGTGTCCGTTTTGTCCGGGCTCGGGCAAGGTTCCCGACCATTTTACAGTGTACGAATACGACAACGACTTCCCCGCGCTCTCGCAAAATCCGCCCGAGCCTGACGACGTCGAAACGAGAATTTACAAGACAAAGCCCGCTTACGGCAAATGCGAGGTGATTTTATATTCACCCGAGCATACCGTGACGCTTCCCGAGCTTCCCGTACCGCATATCCGCGAGCTTGTTGATTTATGGACGGAGAGATTTACGGAAATAAGCAAGGACGAGAAAATCAAGTATGTGTTTATATTTGAAAACCGCGGCGATGTTGTCGGCGTTACAATGCCGCACCCGCACGGTCAGATTTACGGTTATTCGGTAGTCCCCAAAAAGCTGGAGCTTGAAATGCAGTCGTGCAAGGAGCATTTTGACGAAACACATCATTGCTTAATCTGCGATATGTTGGAGGACGAGGTTAAGGACGGACGCAGAGTCATAATTGAGAATGAGGACTTTATCGCGTTTTTACCGTTCTACTGCGAATATCCCTACGGTATGTACATAGCGTCAAAGCGTCATATTCAGAACCTGACGCAGATGACAGACGGCGAAAAAACAAATCTTGCGAAGATTTTGAAAGAAACTGCCGGCACGCTCGATAGCTTATTTGATTATACATTCCCGTATATGATGTGCATGTATCAGAACCCCGTAAACGGCGAGGACGTATCGGACTACTACCATTTCCATATCGCGTTTTATCCGCCGATGCGCAGTGCGGATAAGGTGAAGTTTAACGCGTCGTCGGAAACCGGCGCATGGGCGCACTGCAACCCGACCGCACCCGAGGAAAAGGCGGTTGAGCTAAAAGCGGCGCATGAGAAGTTTTTGAAGAAAATAAACGGTTAAAAACAGTTGAAAAAAAACGGTGTTCACAGTGAACACCGTTTTTTATATACTATATTTAATTACGGCTGTTTGCCGATATAAGCCAAGATACCGCCGTCAACATACAGAATA
>CAZBXN010000156.1:0-3120 GCA_964496015.1 uncultured Lachnospiraceae bacterium
ACATCATGCCGATTGCGTGTACCATTCCCTCTTTTTCGGGCGGAATGGGCTTTCGGCGGATAAGCTCGATTATCATGAAAAATAATCGTCCGCCGTCAAGTGCGGGTATCGGCAAAAGATTAAATACACCGAGATTTATCGTCAGAAGTCCGACAAGATTAAGCACATAAAGCCAGCTCCTGCTGCCCGAATTTACGGCGTTGTTTACCTCGTTTACAATTCCCACGGGACCCGACATCTGGTCAACGCCCACCTTGCCCGTCACCATTTGCCATAATGAGCGGTAGACGAGCTTTACGACAAACCGCGTTTCATTCCACGCCTGCCCCCAGACGTTGGCAAGCGTGATGTTCTCGCGCATGGGCGTGAAGCCGATAATGTACCGCGTCGTATTTTCCGACGTGCCGATTAACTCGTCGTTTTTCGCGATTTCATCGGAATATTCGTAAAAATCCTTTGTTTCAAAGCCGTTTATACTGTCGGTTACCTCAATTCCGCTGTCTGTGTAATTATATGTTATAATCTGCTCGGTCGGCTTAATGTCAAAATCAAGCTTTTCTTTTCCGCGCTTAACGGTTACAGTCGCGTTGCCGTCCTTTTGGAAGTCGTTTGTATAAAGCGTTATGTCGTCATAAAAGCTTATGTTTTTACCGTTTATTTTAATAATTTTGTCGCCCTGTTTTATTCCCGCGTCCTCAATATAGCTATGCTTGACCACAGTATCCACCGTGTTCGTAAGCATAGGCGAAGTCGCGGAAACTACTATAATGAATATCACAAAGCCGAGAATTACGTTCATAATTCCGCCCGCCGCGACAACAAGAAAACGCTTCCAGACCGCCTGATTTGAAAACGCGCGCGGATTGTCGGAATTTTCGTCCTCGCCGTCAAATTTACAGTAACCGCCCAAAGGCACCGCGCGCAGTGAATACTGCGTTTCCTTGCCCTGATGCTTGAATAGCGTCGGACCAAAGCCGATTGAGTATTCAAGTATTGTGAAATTCAACAGCTTTCCCACAATGAAATGTCCGAACTCGTGCAGCGACACCATTATAAGAAACATCAAAATTGTTACGATTATTGTTATTATCAAGCAAAAAGCCTCCTTAATTTATTTTACAAGCGTCCGCGCGTATTTATCCGCCTCTAAAATCTGCTCCAAAGTCGGATTTTCTATGTTCTTTACGCTCTCCATCGCTTTCTGTATCGCGTCGGAAATTCCCAAATATGTGAGCTTACCTTTCATAAACAGCTCCACAGCCGCCTCGTCCGCGCTGTTGAATATTGTCGGCAGTATTCCACCCTCGCGTCCTGCTTTTTTTGCAAGCTCAAGCGCGAAAAAAGTGTCCGTGTCGGGTTCCTCAAACGTGAGCGCGCCGTATTTTGTAAAATCAAGCTCGTTGCCCTGCATGGGCAAACGGTTAGGGTAAGTCAGCGCATACTGTATCGGCAGCCGCATATCAGGCGCGCCCAATTGCGCGATTACCGCGTTGTCCTCAAATTCCACCATTGAATGAACCACGCTTTGCCTGTGCACAAGCACCTTGATTTGGTCTACGCCGACGCCGAAAAGCCACTTTGCCTCAATCACTTCAAGTCCTTTATTTACAAGCGTTGACGAGTCAATCGTGACCTTTGCGCCCATATCCCAATTCGGGTTATGAAGAGCCTCTTTTGGCGTTATATTTTTTAATTCCCCGCGCGTTTTTCCGAAAAACGCGCCGCCCGACGCTGTTAATAATATGCGTTTTATTTTATTTTTATGCCCCTGCAACGACTGAAAAATCGCGCTGTGCTCGCTGTCAACGGGCAATATTGAAACGCCGTTTTCGCGTGCCAGACGCGTCACGATATGACCGCCCGTTACAAGTGTTTCCTTATTTGCAAGAGCTATGTTTTTTTTCGCCTTAATCGCATGAATTGTCGGCTCAAGTCCCGAAATTCCGACTACCGCCGTTACAACGGTTTTTATATCGGGCATTACTGCCGCCTCAATCAAGCCGTTTTTTCCCGATACTACCCTTGTTTCTGTATCGGCTAAACAAATTTTTAAATCACGCGCTTTTTCCTCGTCCGTCACCGAAACAAGCGCGGGCTTAAACTCCCTCGCCTGTTTTTCCAATAAGTCAATGTTGGAGCGTGCCGCAAGGGCGCGGACTTTTATATGCGGATTTGTGCGCGCAATTTCCAAGGTCTGCGTGCCGATTGAACCCGTCGAACCGAGTATTGAAATGTCATGCTTAAATTCCATTTTTATAACCCCATTATTGAAAACAAACCATATATAATCGGAGCAATGAATATTACGCTGTCAAACCTATCCATAAATCCGCCATGACCTGGGAATATCCAGCCAAAATCTTTAATCTCCGTGTCACGCTTTATAGAGGAAGCAACCAAATCACCGAGCTGTGAAAACACACCGCCTATGCCACCGATTATTATCCCTCTTTTAAACATGTAATAAACTGACGCACCGCTATCTGCCATTTTCCACTCTATGAAAAATACTATCGTACACGCTATTATCGCTCCTATTACACCGCCAATCGCGCCCTCAACCGTTTTATTCGGACTTACATGGGGTATCAGCTTATGCTTGCCGAAAAGTCTTCCCGAGAAATACGCAAACGTGTCACATGACCATGCGGTTATGAATATCAATAACATTCTTAATATGCCTTCACTTTCTTTCGTACTTTCTATGCAAGATACTGAAACAACAATGTAAAGCGTTAAAAAAGCGTTTGCCAAAACAGCCTTATAATCCTTTTTCCCATGTTCAAATATTACTAATATCATATTAACAAGTATAACTGCCGCAAATGCAAAAAAGAATAGCTTCCCCATGAATAAAACTTTTGGAGAAAACAAAGCCATGCTAATGAAACCAAATACGACCGCCGAAACAAGCCCGACAATTTTCATTGCCAAATCCGCGCCCGTCGCCTTATAGCACTCGTACAACATTATAACCGTCACCGCCGCAAGCGCGATTGTGAACACAATCGGCGGAGCGAGAAGCACTCCCACGAACACCGCAAGCGCGACAATTGCCGTAATAACCCTCGTTTTCATTTAAACACCCCCGAACCTTCGACCTCTGTTTTGAAAATCTAT
>CAZBXN010000157.1:0-3105 GCA_964496015.1 uncultured Lachnospiraceae bacterium
TAGGTAACGATGAAAAGGAGAGAGTAATCTTGAATAAAATCGCAAAAAAAATCATTCCCGCTGTTTTGTCAATGGCTTTTACGGCAACATCATTCACGATGGCGTCCGCTGCTGATTTGAGCAGCTGGGCAGTATCAGAATACATATCGGCCAATGAGTCGGGTTTGGTTTCTTATTCTGTAGTATCGAATAACTTAAAAGCAAATATCACTCGCGAAGAGTTCTGTGAATTGATTGTCAACCTATATAAAAGGCTAACGGACGAGGAGATTAACGAAAACGTTTCGTCGCCGTTTACGGATACGGACAGCTTGGCAGTTGCGCAGGCGTACTGCTACGGTATCGTTTCGGGAACGGACGACACCACGTTCACTCCCGACAGACTTGTAACGCGTGAGGAAATGGCAAAAATGCTCGTAAGCACTCTTACGGCAGGCGAGGCGGACATTGAATTGTCGGACGGCTCGGACACAGATAAGATTGATTCCTACGCTGACAGCACAAACGTCAGCGAATGGGCGAAGGACTCCGTTATAACGGCTCTGAGCTATTCGCTTATTAACGGCGAAACGGACGACACTTTGAACCCGCTCGGTTCAACAACGAGAGAACAGGCAATCGCAAGCGTAAACCGTTCGTATCACAAATTTGCGGACACAGGCTATGCGCTCAGTCTTCCCGACATCAAATCACCGAAAGACGGTTCTGAAATCGCAAAGGGCGATATTGACGTTGAATGGAATGCGGTTGACGGCGCTGTTGAATACAGAGTTATTGTAAAAGACCACAACGGAAATTCCATTTCGACAACTCCCGTGAAAAACGGCACATCTCTTACTATAGAAAAGAGCCAGCTCCCCATAAACAATAATTATATGATTACGGTAGGAGCTGTTATGCCCGATATGTCAGAGGTTTACAGTATGCCTGTAGATTTCAGATATTACAGCGCATCGTCCTCAAAGACATTCCAGCCCGCTCAGAAGTATTACGCTTCAGACCCGAAAGCGCAGGAGGTTCTTGACACGGCGGCTAAATATCTCGGCGTTCCGTACCTTTGGGGCGGCACAACACCGTCGGGCTTTGACTGCTCGGGCTTCGTGCAGTATGTTTACAGACAGTGCGGACACAATATCACACGTACAACATACACGCAGTGGGATAACGACGGTACATATGTAAGCCGTTCAAGCTTACAGCCCGGCGACCTCGTTTACTTCGGTCCGGAGGACTCCCCCTCGCACGTTGGTTTGTACGTCGGCGACGGAGTTATGATACACGCGCCGTCAACAGGCAAGAACATTCAGTACACATCAATTGATTCGGATTATTATTCCTCACGCTTCATAGGCGGTAAGAGAATATTATAATATGAATGTAACAAAAAAATACGACCGTTAAAGCGGTCGTATTTTTTTGTTTTTTTACCCTAAAATCGCTTTCGCCTTTAAAATCGCAATCGCCGTTTTTGCGTCGTAGATTTCATTTTCCATAACCATTTTATAAAGCTCGTCAAGGCTGTATTTTTTAACGTTCAGAAACTCGCCGTCGTCAAGGTGCTGTCCGACAAACGCCAAATCCTCGGCAAGATATATGTTGAGCTTTTCCTCACAGTAGCCAGGGGTTGCGTAATATTCGCCCAAATGCGTGAATTTCTTCGCACTGTAGCCCGTTTCTTCAATCAATTCGCGTTTGCCGCATTCAAGCGGATTTTCGCCGTATTCAAGCTTTCCCGCAGGAATTTCAAGCATCATGGATTTTGCCGCAATCCTATACTGCGTCACCATGAACACATTTTTGTCCTCGTCCACCGCAATCACACCGACGCCGCCAGGGTGCGCGATAAGCTCACGCGTCGCCGTTCTGCCGTCGTCAAGCCGCACCTGCTCGCGGCGAACCTTGATGATTTTGCCGTCGTAAATGCTCTCTGACGATATTGTTTTCTCCTCAAAATTCATATTGTTCACTCCTTACAATTCAATCGTTAGTTTCCGCCCCGTCATTTCATATTGGCGATACTTTACGCCGACCATATCGAACATCTTTTTTGACGCTATGTTATTGTCCTGTCCGTCGTATTTGTCCGAAAGATACACAACCTCACGAATGCCCGACTGTATAATCGCTTTCGCGCACTCGTTGCACGGAAACAGCGTAACGTATAGCTTCGCGCCCTCCAGTGAACCCGAGCTGCGGTTTAGGATTGCGTTTAATTCTGCGTGGCAGACGTACATATATTTCGTGTCAACGGGGTTGCCCTCGCGCTCCCACGGCATAGCATCGTCGTCGCAGCCTATCGGCATACCGTTGTAGCCGAGCGATAAAATTTTATTTTCATGGTTTACTATGCACGCGCCGACCTGCGTATTGCTGTCCTTCGACCTCTGCGCCGACAGGAGCGCAATACCCATGAAATACTCGTCCCATGATATGTAATCTTGTCTTTTCATAATTTTTTCCTTTACAAATTAAATTTTATATGCTATAATATACTTGCAACGTTAAATTAAAAAACTTCATATTCCTCAAAGTTAATATGTATTTTTTTATCCGGAAAAAATACATGTTATTTTAACATCATATTGATTTTGAGGGTTAAATATTTAATTTGGCGTTGCAACCGATAAGAACATGTGTTTTTATGCGTTGTCCTTATCGGATGGCGCATTTTTTATGCGCCAAAACACCACACATTTTACCGTCATGGGAGACCGCCTTCGGGCGGTCTTTCCCACTTTTAATATTTTTTAATACCAATATCGCTCCTGTGGAACTCGTCCTTAAACGAGATTTTCGCTACGCCTGCATACGCGTTTTTAATCGCCTCGTCCAAATCCTTGCCGACTGCCGTAACGCCCAGCACACGTCCGCCGTTGGTAACGATTTTACCGTCCTTAACCGCTGTACCTGCGTGGAATACCGTCAAATCCCCGACATTATCCAGACCCGAAATCTCATAGGCCTTTTTATACTCAACAGGATAACCGCCCGACGCCATAACAACGCAAACCGCCGCATTATCGTACCATTCAATGTCCAAGGCATCAAGACGCTCGTCAATAACCGCCTCCATGATGTCAACCAAATCTGTCTTTAATCTCGGCA
>CAZBXN010000158.1:0-3099 GCA_964496015.1 uncultured Lachnospiraceae bacterium
GTGAACTTCATACATCTTCACTCCTTCTCTGTTTTTGTACCGGATTGCTCCGTCATTTAATATATACCCGAAAAAAACGCTTTTAAACATTTTTGTTTTTTATTGACGCAAAACAATTTTTTGCGGTATAATATAATCGGTATAAAAAATGCGAGGTGATACAATGTACGGACTTGTTTTTGCGGGCGGCGGCGTAAGAGGCGCGTACCAAATAGGCGTATGGAAGGCGTTAAACGAGCTCAAAATCAAGGTGTCGGCTGTTACGGGCGCGTCAATCGGCGCGATAAACGCGGCGATGTTCGCTCAAAACTCCTTTAAAACTGCCGACAGGCTTTGGCGCGATATTGCGATAGGCGACATAATCAAATTTTCCGACGACGCGGATTACAGTGATAATCTGTTCGACTTAAAGAACATTGTCAGCCTGTCAAAGGATTTCTGCAAATCGGGCGGCTTTGACATGACGCCGCTTAAAAAACTGCTTGACAAAGTGATTGACGAGGATAAAATCAGAAAATCAACGGTAAAATTCGGGTGCAGCGCGTATTCGCTTACCGAACACCGCGAAAACAACGTGTTTATCGACGACATTCCAAAAGGCAAACTTGTTGATTATCTTATGGCAAGCGCGGGGATTTTGAGCGTCCGCAAAATTGCGGGCGAAAGCTTTACCGACGGCGGAGCGTCAAACAACATGCCCGCCGACATGCTCACGGAAAACGGCTATACCGATATTATAACGGTTGACGTGCAGGGCGCGGGAATATATAAAAACATAAACACGGCAGGCTGCAATATAATAGATATAAAATGCCGCGAGGCAATGACCGGGCTTATGGATTTTGACAGCGCGGGCATAGAAAAAAGCATTGCGGAGGGGTATCTCGACTGTATGAAGAAATTCGGGCGGCTTACGGGAAACGATTATTATATAAAGCCGTTTAAGGTCGTATTAAACCCCGATATTCTGTCGGGGCTTGAAATTGCCGCGGCGGCGTTTGAAATTGACAGGCTTAAAGCATACGCGCTTGACGAGCTTGTCAAAGAAACTTTAAAGGCGTATCAAAGCGCCGAAAAAAGCGCGGACGGCAAAAAAAGCAAAATCCCGAAAATTATTATTCCTATGATTGCCGCAAAGCTTGAAGAAAACAGCAGCGATTTGGCAAAAAACGCCATGGAAATATGGGGCTCAAATTATACCGCGGCGGCGGCGCTTCTGTATTTTAAAAGAAAATTGCAATAAATTGTTGTATTTTGCCGAAAAAAATTGTATAATGAGTTTGTAAATTTATGAAAGGATTTCCGCGGAATGAAAAAGTTTTGCATAATAGTGTTTATACTTGCAGCCGCCGCAATAGCGGGCTACAGCATAAAATATATCGTCACGCCCGTAAACACCGTTGACGCGGCGATTGTAACAGAAGAAAAAAGCATAAGCGGCAAAGGCGTTATTGTCCGCGAGGAAAAGCTTTACAACGCTTCCTCCGCGGGTACTGTATACAACAACGAAACCGAGGGCGCGCGCGTGGCGAAGGACTCGCTTATAAGCACGATTTACAGCGGCTCCGTATCGTCCGACGTATTGCGCGAGCTGCATAATCTTGACAAAAAAATAGAAAAAGAAGAAAAGTCGGAAAATTCCTATTCGCCTGCCGATATTTCCGTTGAAAATGAGATTGCCTCGATTTCCTCAAACGTCATAAAGGCGGCGGTAAAAAACGATATTTCTTCCATAATTCAATATAAGCGCGATATAAACAGCCTGCGCGCGGGCGAAAGCGTTATCGCCGAGGACAGGCTGAAGGAATTGAACGCCGAGCGCGGAAATTTGGAACTGAGCATCGCCTCAAGCAAAACCGAAATTTACGCCGATATGTCGGGAATTTTTACGACATATCTTGACGGGCTCGAAAATGTGTTAAATCCCGCCCTCGTTGAAAATTATTCGCCGTCCACGCTCGGTGAATTAAATCTTAGCGGACGCGAAAACAAATCCTCTTCCTCCGTAAACGCGGGCGACCCCGTATGCAAAATCATGAATAACCATGTCTGGTATGTTTTAATGTCCGTCCCCGCGGAAAAGGTTAAGGACGTTGAAAAAAACACCCCCGTGAGTATGCGTTTTAAAAATATGGCAAACGAAAAAATCAACGGCAAAATCAGCTATATCGGCGAGGCGGACGAAAGCGGCAACGCGCTCGCGCTCGTAAAGTTTTCGACATATTTTGAAAGCGCGTTCTCGCACCGCGAGGTTGACGCGGACTTGATTTTTGAGTCCTATGAAGGGTATAAAGTCCCCGTTTCCGCAATTTATACAAATGAAAACGGCGGCTACAGCGTCGTTGGCGAAATAGGAAAAACGCAGTATAAATGTCAGTGCGATATTCTTTATACCGATACGGACGAGGATTTTGTAATAATCAATTCCACCGAGGACGCGGAAAACAAGCTTTCAAAAATGGACAGAATAGTCATAGGGGAACGGTAAGGAGAGTTTTTAATGAATATAGGTGAAAATTTACGCTCGGTTGAGGAACGGATTGCAATGGCGGCGCAAAAGAGCGGAAGAACGCGCGGGGACATAACATTTATAGCCGTTACGAAAACTCACGGCGCGGATATGATAAACGAGGCTATTGATTTGGGCGTTACCGACATAGGCGAAAACAAGCCGCAGGAAATACGCGATAAATACGGGCTTGTAAAGCCCGTAAAATGGCACCTTATCGGACATCTGCAGACAAATAAGATTAAATATGTAATAGATAAAGTCTGTCTTATCCATTCCGTGGACTCCGTAAAGCTTATGGAGGAAATCGACAGGCAGGCGAAAAAGCACGATTTAACAATGGATATTTTAATTCAGATAAATATCGCGGATGAGGAAACAAAATCGGGAATTAAACCCGAAGAGCTCGATACAATGCTTGATTACGCGAAAAATCTTGAAAATATACGCGTAACGGGACTTATGGCAATCGCGCCGAAAACCGACAATCCCGACGATAATATTCCTTATTTTGATAAAATGCGACAACTTTTTATTGACAGAAAGCAAAATATGTGCGATAATGTTATTATGCAATACTTGTCTATGGG
>CAZBXN010000159.1:0-3010 GCA_964496015.1 uncultured Lachnospiraceae bacterium
AATAAATGAACTGATAAAAGGTCCCGACCATGAGAATATGACAGCGGCACTGAGCGCTGATACTGTACTTATAAGCGTGGAAACCTCGGATAATATCTGTTTTGTGAACTTCAAATCAAGCTTCCTTGACAAGAATTCGGGTACTGCGGAAAAAGAAAAATTGGCCATATATTCTATTGTGGACTCTTTGACGGAGATAGAGTCGATAGGCCGAGTACAATTTTTGATGGACGGAAAGAAAGTAGACAACTTCGGAAATATAAATATAGGCAGTATGTTCGGCAGGGACGAGAGCGTTATAGAATAAGCCGGTGATATAAATAATCAGTAAATAAAATGCAAGCTTCTATTGAAACTTGCATTTTTATGAATTTCTATAGTGCGGTTGATTGGTTACTATATTCGCGTAAAGACAACAAAAAAGCGCCTTTTAAGAAGAAGTATGATTTTTATAAATAAAAATCGGAACAAGCAAAACTTGTTCCGACGTGGTGCGGATAACAGGACTTGAACCTGCACCTCGTGAAAGACATGAACCTGAATCATGCGCGTCTGCCAATTCCGCCATATCCGCCCGACCTTGTTATTATATCAAATTATTTTTACAAATGCAAGCAATTTTTCAAAATTTTTTTCGCTTTTTTTAATACTTTGTTATTCCGCGTCTTCTGTTTTTTCGTCATTTTTTCCACTTGACTATTTAATCAAAAAATTATATAATAACGGTGTATATTTAGTTATGACGACATATATATTTATATAGATATGCTTGTACAAGGGGGTATAGCTATGAGCAGTCTTCATATGGGGATAGACGTCGGCTCGACAACTGTCAAGGTCGTTGTGCTTGACGAAAACAATCAAATAAAATTCAGCGAATACCGCCGCCATTTTTCGGATATTAAAGCTACAGTCGCGGGACTTTTTGACGAGGTACGCGATACCGTAAAGGACAATCCGTTTACGGTCGTAATAACCGGCTCGGGCGGACTTTTGCTTTCTAAAATGCTTGATTTGCCGTTCGTTCAGGAGGTAATTGCGAACAAAACCGCAATTAAGACCTTTTTGCCCGAAACCGACGTAGTTATTGAGCTCGGCGGCGAGGACGCAAAAATCCTGTATCTTACGGACGGTCTGGAGCAACGCATGAACGGCACGTGCGCGGGCGGAACAGGCTCGTTTATCGACCAGATGTCCATACTTTTAAAAACGGATGCGGACGGTCTTAATTCGCTTGCCGAAAATCATAAAATCATCTACCCTATCGCCGCACGATGCGGAGTGTTCGCAAAATCGGACGTTCAGCCGCTTTTAAACGAGGGCGCTGCGCGCGAGGACATTGCCGCTTCAATTTTACAGGCGGTTGTAACTCAGACAATAAGCGGTCTTGCGCAGGGCAGACCGATAAAGGGAAATATCGTATTTTTGGGCGGTCCTCTGCATTTTCTTCCGCAGCTTCGCCGTCAGTTTGAGGAAACTTTAAAGGACAACGCAAAATCCTTTAAAAAGCCTGAGAACGCCCAGTTATTCGTTGCAATCGGCGCGGCGTTGATGTACGGCGAGCAGACGGCGACGATTGATGCACTTACGGAGCAGCTTAAAAATTCAAAGGAAGTTGACGCGGAAATAACGCGAATGAGGGCGTTATTTTTAAACGACGCCGAAAAAGCGGAATTTGACGAGCGTCACAGCAAGCATGTTGCAAAAAGAGGCGACATCAAAACCGCGAAGGGTCCTGTTTTCCTCGGTCTTGACGTAGGCTCAACCACCATAAAAGCCGCCGTTATAAACGAAAGCGGCGATATTTTATACGACTACTACGGCAAAAACGAAGGCAGTCCGATAAGCTGCGGAATTAACATTTTAAGAGAGCTTTATTCAAAGCTCCCGAAGGACGCGTTTATCGCAAATGCCTGCACCACGGGCTACGGCGAGCTTCTGCTGAAAACCGCGTTCCGCATAAGCGAGGGCGAAATTGAAACAATCGCGCATTACAAAGCGGCGAATTACTTCTCCCCGGGCGTTGATTTTATAATCGACATCGGCGGTCAGGATATGAAGTGTATGAAAATAAAGAACGGCGTAATCGACAGCATTATGCTGAACGAAGCGTGTTCCTCGGGCTGCGGCTCGTTTATTCAAACCTTTGCGGAAAGTCTTGGTCTTGACACAATATCGTTTGCCAAAGAAGCGCTTACAGCCGCAAATCCCGTTGATTTGGGCACGCGCTGCACGGTATTCATGAACTCCCGCGTAAAGCAGGCGCAGAAAGAGGGCGCGACTGTCGGCGACATCAGCGCGGGGCTTTCCTATTCGGTTGTCAGAAACGCGCTTTATAAACTAATAAAGCTGCGCGACCCCGATTTGATGGGCGAAAATATTGTCGTTCAGGGCGGTACGTTTAACAACAACGCCATTTTGCGCTGTTTTGAGCTCCTGACGGGCAAAAATGTTGTCCGTCCCGACATTGCGGGCATTATGGGCGCGTTCGGTTCGGCGCTTATTGCGAAAGAACGCTGGAACGGCGCGGACTGCGATATTTTAACGGCTGACGAGCTTGATGAATTCACATTTGAAACCTCGCTCACGCGCTGTCAAAAATGCAATAACCATTGTCAGCTTACGATAACCACCTTCGGCGACGGAGGCAGGTTCGTTTCGGGAAACCGCTGCGAACGCGGAGCGGGAATTGAAAAAGCAACCGAAAAGCTCCCGAATTTATACGACTATAAATATAAGCGTGCTTTTCGGTATAAGCCGCTGTCTGACGCGCCGAACGGCGTAATAGGTATGCCGAGAGCGCTTAATATGTATGAGAATTACCCGCTTTGGTTTACATTCTTTACGGAGCTCGGATTTTCGGTTAAGCTGTCGGGCAGAAGCACGCACGAAATTTACGAAAAGGGCATTGAGTCCATTCCCTCGGAAAGCGCGTGCTATCCCGCGAAGCTTGTACACGGTCATATTCAGGATTTGATTGACAAGGGTATAACAACGATTTTCTACCCCT
>CAZBXN010000160.1:0-3006 GCA_964496015.1 uncultured Lachnospiraceae bacterium
ATATTGATAAGTTCCGTTGTTACTAAACTGCTGTTCTGTAAATTCAGTCTTCTTACAATACCCGTATCTGTACCCACAAAAGTCATATTAAAGGATATACAGATTTGTTCATTTGCAGAAAAATCAAATGTCTTTTCTGCATTCGCCCTGCCTTCATTTCCCTCTGTCTTAAAATACATTCTTATACTGTCATCATATGCAGTTACCTGCGACGAGCCCTCAGGGAGTGTCGTACACTCCCACGAGCCCTCGGCATATGCAGTATATGCTGCTGCAAACAGAGCTGTCATTATAAGCATAACCAATATAAATAATCTGCTGTTTTTAATCATATTTAACATCTGAGACTCACTCCTTAACTCTGCTTGTTCTGCAACGCCATAAATTCAATGACATTATTCCATGCGTTTACATTGCTTCCATGTCCCACATACTTAACATACCTTGCCTGCACGGCTTTCTCCAGCTTATAAGCAACCGCATCTTCTGTTTTACCGTCTGTAGTAACCGAGATTACCTTAGTAAAGTTCTCCCCGTCGTCGGAAACTTCTATGTCAAAGCTGAACTGACGCTGATTTCCCATCCACAGTGATGCTGCAAACGCGTCAATCGTCTTTGACTCTCCAAGGTCATAGATACACCATTCGTCAGTGCCATTTGCACTCCAGCGTGTTTCATAATCATTATCACAGCTATTGCTCATAACATTATTTATGCCTTCTTCAATCTGTTCTGAACTTACTGCGATTGCTGTCAATTTATGACGGTTATAAACTGCCGTAATATCCGTGCTGTCAAATTCTTTAATTTCAACTATGTATGCAGTTTCTTTGCCTTTTTCATCGGACACGGTAATTACCACCACTTCCGAACCGTTAAATTTCGTATAAGTTTCTATTGACGCATTATCGCTGTCATTTACAGAAATCTCAGGAGTCTTGCCGTTTATATCACGTGAAACACTGTATTTATATTTATCAGGCGAAAATCCGCTTATCATCTCGCCATCGGCATATATTCCAGTCAGCTTCTTATTGCCGTATTCATACACTCCCGTTCCCTCATCAATATTTATCAGTGAATCCCATTCAGCAATATTTACATCAGAAACGCCTGTTTTACTTCCTGTTTCTCCTATAAGTGAAAGTTTAACCGTTATGGTTGTTACACCCGAACTCTTTAACTGATAATCAATTTTTGAAATTCCCTTATTTTCTGTATTCTGGAACTGAGGCGATGTTTCCAGACTCTCCGCATTCATAGCTGTTAATTTTGCTTCTGCTGCGTTTGTGATAAACTGCATTTTCAGTTGTTTTCCGTCCTGATATATAATTGCAGTATTATTATCGACAATTCTTATCTCGCCTTTTGTATGCATAAACCAGTGCATTTGGGAATCCTTTTTCAGATTCATTTCATCTCTTACCGTCAGTGTTCTTCGGTTATCGGTTAATAAATATCCTCTTGTATAGCTTGTTACATTTAATTTGTATACGTCTGACAAGTCTATCTTTGAATAACTTCCGCTTTTACCTCCTACAGGCTTATAAACCTGAGCAAACTCATTTATATCCATTTCAAGATTCTTATCAGGATTTATAACGATAATATTATGTCCCTCACCCTTTCGGCGATAAAAATACTTTGAATCATAACCTGCAGCTATTGACGGATTTATGTTGTCCGAAACATAACTGAGCATTTCTCTTCCGGGGTCAATAGCCCATCTTACTCCGCCGATATTATAGACAAAGGTTCCAACATCCACATGGTCATGCGCAGTGTTTGAGTATCCCCCGTGGAAGGACAGCCAAGCCGAATCATTTCTGTTCCAATCTTCTCTCATTGATACAAACTCTGTTTCACGGAAATATTTTTCCTTATCAAGAGCTATTGAAGAATTGTTTGTGTCAAGTCCCGACTTGCACCAAATTATATCAAATATACACGGTGCAATATTATATTGCCTCATTTGTCTTATTCGATACAGCATCAACGATGGGTCATTATATATCTCCGCCATATAGAACTGACCTGTATTCTGTGCCTGAGATTCGTCTGCATCGTGAAAATTGTTCGGCATACCGTCGGGTCCCTGAAAATATGACTGAAAATATGCGTATTTATCCATTCCCATATAACTTGCTCCGAATGACTCATTCATAACGGTTTCGTAACTGCTCATAAATAATGTCAAATGTGTAAGAAGATAGCTCCAATAGTTTGTACCTTCGTACCACGCGCCATCCGGCGCTATTCTGTACCACGGAATTTCTATTGAACGCAGAGCATTATTCATAACATCCATAACCTCATCGGTATTATACTCAGCCGTAGCCAATGCCAGATTTACTATTCCTCCATTACATATAAATCCCCAGTTTGTTTCCGTATCACACCAGAAATCATTATAGTTAGCACATGCATAATAACCCAATTTAGCTGTTTCAAGTCCGAATTTCTGCGCCTTAAGAGCTATATTTTCTCTCTGCTCGTCTGTCATAGCCTCATACAGCCAGTCATATCCTATCGCAACAGCCGAAGCAAGAGTACCCGTGTCAAGATAGTGGTCGGGATGCCAGTCAGGAAACGCACATATAGCTTCAAGTTCTTTTATTCCTCTCTCAGAATATTTTCTGTCTCCTGTCATCTGATATGCAAATCCGAGATACTCAAGTCTTGAAAGAGCATCATTTGATACATCAAGCAGTCTTCCGTCGTTTATTTTATATTCCAGCACACTTGCGTTAAGTATATTATCCGCAGCTGATATTACTTTAGGATACCATTCCGATTTCACGGGGTCGTTTTTAACTTCATTTTTCAAGCGTTCAAAATCTGTCTTATCCGCAATAAGTCTCGGATGCTTCTGTCCGTTGTCTGTATTTTCAAGGAATTGATTTTTAAGTTCCTCTGCTGGTTTTCTGTCAAAATACATATATATATTTGCCTGTTTTAAACGCGCGTCGCTTTTATCAATCTTACTTCCAATAAGTATCATTCCAT
>CAZBXN010000161.1:0-2996 GCA_964496015.1 uncultured Lachnospiraceae bacterium
CCGCTTGTCGAAATGGACGGCGAAGAAATGACAAGAATAATATGGAAGATGATTAAGGATATTCTGCTTATCCCGTATATCGACCTTAAAACGGAATATTACGACCTCGGGCTTGTTCACCGCAACGAAACGGACGACCAAGTCACAATAGACAGTGCAAATGCGACAAAGAAATACGGCGTTGCCGTAAAGTGCGCGACCATCACTCCGAATGCGGCGAGAATGCCCGAATACAATTTAAAGGAAATGTGGAAATCGCCCAACGGCACAATCCGCGCAATGCTTGACGGAACGGTATTCAGAACGCCGATACTTGTAAAAGGCATAACGCCGTATATTCCGACATGGACAAAGCCCATAACAATCGCGCGTCACGCCTACGGCGACGTTTACAAGAACGTTGAAATGCAGGTAAAAGCGGGCAATAAGGCGGAGCTTGTCGTAACGGACAAAAACGGAAACGAAACGCGCGAATTGATTTATGACTTCGCAAACGAGGACGGAATTATTCAGGGACTGCATAACCGCGACAAGTCAATCGCGAGTTTCGCGAGAGCGTGCTTTAATTACGCGTTTGATATGAAGCAGGACATCTGGTTTGCGTCAAAGGACACGATTTCCAAAAAATACGACCATCGTTTTAAGGATATTTTTCAGGAAATTTACGATAATGAATATAAGGAAAAGTTTGAAAAGGCAGGCATAGAGTATTTCTATACGCTGATTGACGACGCCGTAGCGCGCGTTATCCGCTCAAACGGAGGCTATATCTGGGCTTGCAAGAACTATGACGGCGACGTAATGTCCGACATGGTTGCGACGGCTTACGGCTCGCTTGCCATGATGACCTCGGTGCTTGTTTCGCCCGACGGTATATATGAGTACGAGGCGGCGCACGGAACGGTTCAGCGTCATTATTACAAGCACCTAAAGGGCGAAAAGACCTCGACAAATTCCGTTGCGACGCTGTTCGCATGGACGGGCGCGCTCCGCAAGCGCGGCGAGCTTGATGAATTGCCCGAGCTTATGAAATTTGCCGACAATCTTGAAAAGGCGACAATTCAGACGATTGAGGACGGCGTTATGACAGGCGATTTGGAGGCGCTGTCAACACTTCCCAACAAACAAAAAGTCAATACCGAAGAGTTTTTGCTTGCGGTTAATGAAAGATTACAGAAATTGATGTAATATATCGGAGGATATAAGATGAAAATATTATGTATAGGCGACGTGGTAAGCCGTGTCGGGCGCGAAATGCTGTTTCGGTACGTTGACGAACTGAAATACGAGAAAAATCTTGACCTTGTAATCGCAAACGGCGAAAATGCGACTCATGGCAGAGGTCTTGCGCGGAATGCCTATAATGAGCTTATGAACGCAGGAGTTGACGCGGTAACGCTCGGAAATCACGCGTGGGGTTCAAAGGAAATCCCGCATATAATGCGCCGCGAGGGCAACGTAATACGCCCCGCGAATTTCAGCAGCGCGTGCCCCGGCAGCGGCAGCATGATTATAAGAACAAAATCGGGTGTTCCTGTCGGAATTATAAATCTTATCGGCAGGACGTATATGGACCCGTCCAATTCTCCGTTTGAAACTGCGCTTGTTGAGATAGACAAGCTAAAAGAAAAAACGAATATAATACTTATTGATTTCCACGCCGAGGCGACAAGCGAAAAACAGGCTTTGGCGCAGTACCTTGACGGTAAGGTGTCGGCGGTGTTCGGCACACATACTCATGTTCAGACGGCGGACGATATGATTTTGCCGAACGGCACGGGTTTTATCTGCGACCTCGGAATGACGGGCGTTACGCTTTCGGTTCTCGGTATGTCGTCGAAGATTATTATTGACCGCTTTGTTACGGGTATGCCGCAGAAATTTGAGATTGCCGAGGGAAAAGGACAGTTTTGCGGCTGTATTTTTGAGATTGATGAGGAAAGCGGAAAATGTATAGGCACAGAACGGATTTTCATTCGTGAAAATTAAATTTATCAAAATACTTGAAATTTTGGTTAGTTTGTGCTAATATATATTTGAAGGCGGTGAAACAAATGAAATTACAGGAATCGGGCGAAATGTATCTTGAAACGATTTTGATTTTGAAAAAACGGTTCGGATATGTGCGCTCAATCGATATAGCGCGCGAGCTGAATTTTTCAAAGCCGAGCGTCAGCCGTGCAATATCGCTTTTAAGAGAAAACGATTATGTTACGTTTGACCCCAACGGCATGATACTTTTGACCGAAAAGGGCAGGGAAGTGGCAGAAAAGATATACGAACGGCATAACGTTTTGGGCGATTTCCTTGAATTGCTCGGCGTAAGCGAGGAACACGCAACAGCGGACGCGTGCAGAATTGAACACGTTATAAGCGACGAAACCTTTGCGAAAATTAAGGAATATGTGAATAAACAAAAATAAAGGCTTAAAGCCTTTATTTTTTATTTATGATACGTTTCGTTATTATTTATCTTAAATGCGCGGTAAATCTGTTCGGCGAGGACGACGCGCATAAGCTGGTGCGGCAGCGTCATTCTGCCGAAACTGAGTTTCAGCTTTGCCCGCGCTTTTACCGCGTCCGACAGCCCGAGCGAGCCGCCGATAATAAATGCGATATTGCTTGCCTCCATTGAAATATCGGCAATTTTTTGCGCGAGATTTTCGGAGGAAAGCTCCGTACCCTCAATGCACAGCGTGATAACATATGCGTTTTGCGGAATTTTTGCGAGAATTTTTCCGCCCTCTTTTTTCCTGATAAATTCCTCTTCCTTTTTTGACGCGTTATCGGGGATTTTCTCGTCGGGGACTTCAATAACCGAAAATTTTGCAAATCTCGAAAGCCGTTTCGCGTACTCATTTATGGCGTCGGTGAAATATTTTTCCTTGATTTTTCCGACGCAGATTATATTTATATTCATAGCTTAAACCTCGTTGCCTTGTATCTGTCCGCAATCTGAAGCGTCATATCTTCGCCGACGTTCACGCCCGAGGCGG
>CAZBXN010000162.1:0-2983 GCA_964496015.1 uncultured Lachnospiraceae bacterium
AACAAATAATTGACAAAGCATGAAAAGAATGGTATTATATAACTAAATAAAACAGCATCGGAGGATAAGATGAGGACGGGAATAATGGGCGGCACATTCAATCCTGTGCATAACGCGCATCTGCTTATTGCGGAAAACGCGCGGGAACAGTATGATTTAGACCGCGTGATATTTATGACAAGCGGAAATCCTCCGCATAAAAGCGATTTTCTTGATGCAATGCTCCGTTTTCATATGACGCGCCTTGCAATTTCGGACAATGATAAATTTACTGACGACGATTTTGAAATAAACCGTGCGGAAAAGTCATATACTGTAGACACGCTCGCGTATTTAAAAGAAAAATACCCCGAGGACAAGCTGTTTTTTATAATAGGCGAGGACTCGCTTTGCGATTTGCCCTTATGGAGAGAACCCGAACGCATAATGAAAATGGCGGATTTGCTTGTATTTCCGAGGAAATCCATGGAAACGCTTGACAAAACGGTTAAAATAATGCGTGAAAAATACGGCGATAATATATTTATGGTAGACGCGCCTGTTTTTGAAATCTCTTCAACCGATATACGGCGGCGGCTAAAGGACGGGCGTTCTGTGCGGTATATGGTTCCTGACAGCGTAATTCGTTATATTGAGGAGAATAATTTATATGACGGAAAAAACAATTAAAGAAAAACTGAAAAAAACACTTTCCGAAAAACGGTATATTCATTCTCTCGGCGTTGCGGACGAGGCAAAACGGCTTGCCAAAATATACGGCGCGGACGAAACAAAAGCGTATATTGCGGGACTTTTGCACGACTGCGCAAAAGAGACGGACGAGCCGATAAAAAGGTGCCGGGACTTGGGCGTAGAGCTTGATGATATAATGAAACTTAACAAAGGCTTGATACACGGACCGCTCGGAGCGGAAATCGCAAGACTTGACTTTGAAATTGACGACGGGGAAATCATGGGCGCAATCAGGTGGCATACGGTAGGCAAGGCGGGCATGACGTTATTGGAAAAGATAATATATATAGCGGATATGACGGAGAGAAATCGCGGTTTTGACGGCGTAGGAGAGCTGAGAAAAACTGTTGACGGGGATTTGGACGAGGCGATTTTATTGAGTATATCACAAACGCTTGCCTTGCAGGAGAAACGGCGGTCAAACATTCACCCGAATATTGTATATATGTGGAATGATTTAATAATAAAAAGGAGCTGATTACATGAACGAAAAGGTTGAAATTATTAAAAACGCGCTTGAGGATAAAAAAGCGACGAATATTGAAATTATAGACGTTTCGGAGCAGACGTCGCTTGCCGATTACTTTGTAATCGCGTCGTGTCAGTCTGCCGTGCAGGTGCGCGCTTGCGTGGACGAGGTCGAGGAAAAAATGGAGGAAAAAGGCTTTAATGTAAAGCATACCGAGGGCTATCGCGGCGGAAGCTGGATTTTAATGGACTACGGCGATATTATCGTGCATGTTATGCAGCAGGAAGCGCGTGAATTTTATGCAATTGAGCGGCTGTGGGACGATGCAGGCGAGACTGCTGATGAAGAAAACTAAATTATAAGGAGCAAATATACCAATGGAAAATTACAACTTCAAAGCCATAGAGAAAAAATGGCAGGACAAATGGGAGGAAGAGGGCGCGTTTCATGCCGTAAACGGCAGCGACAAGCCCAAATATTTCGCGATGATTGAGTTTCCGTACCCCTCGGGCGCGGGCTTGCATGTAGGTCACCCCAGAAGCTACACCGCGCTTGACATAATTGCGCGCAAACGCCGCATGGAGGGCTACAACGTGCTTTATCCGATAGGCTATGACGCGTTCGGACTGCCTACGGAAAACTTCGCGATTAAAAATAAAATTCACCCGAAAATCGTAACGGAGCAGAATATCGCAAACTTCACGCGTCAGCTTAAAATGCTCGGCTTTTCGTTTGACTGGTCGAGAGAGGTAAACACGACAGACCCGAATTACTATAAATGGACGCAGTGGATTTTCCTGCAATTATTCAAGCACGGACTTGCATATAAGCAGGAAATGCCGATAAACTGGTGTACGGGCTGTAAGGTCGGACTTTCAAACGAGGAGGTCGTAAACGGCGTATGCGAGCGCTGCGGCAGCGAGGTTGTGCAGAAGCGTAAGAGCCAGTGGATGCTCAAAATTACTGAGTACGCGCAAAGGCTTATTGACGACCTTGACGACGTGGATTATCTTGAAAAAATCAAGACACAGCAGAAAAACTGGATAGGCAGAAGCGAGGGCACGGAGGTTAAATTCAAGCTTTCGACAGGCGACGAGATGATTGTCTACACAACACGCGCGGACACGCTTTTCGGCGCGACATATACCGTTATGTCGCCCGAGCATGAGCTTATCGAAAAAATGAAAGACAGCATCACAAATTATGACGAGGTTTTGAAATACAAGGCAGAAGCCGCGAAAAAATCCGAATTTGAGCGCACGGAGCTTGCAAAGGACAAGACGGGCGTTAAATTGGAGGGAATTTACGCGATAAATCCCGCGAACGGCGACAAGCTTCCCGTATTTATTTCCGACTACGTTCTTGTAACCTACGGAACGGGCGCGATTATGGCAGTTCCCGCTCACGACAGCCGCGACTGGGACTTTGCGAAAAAGTTTAATCTGCCGATTATCGAGGTTGTGTCGGGCGGAAAGGACGTTCAGCAGGAGGCGTATACGGACGTTTACAAGGGCAATATGGTAAATTCGGACTTCTTAAACGGATTGCCCGTCAAGGAAGCAATTCCGACGATGATAGACTGGCTCGAAAAGCAGGGACTCGGCAAGAGAAAGGTCAATTTCAAGCTGCGCGACTGGGTATTCTCACGCCAGCGTTACTGGGGCGAGCCTATTCCGCTGGTACACTGCGATAAGTGCGGCTGGGTACCCATTCCCGAAAGCGAGCTGCCGCTTGAATTGCCTGAAATAGATACATTTGAACCGGGCGAAAACGGCGAATCTC
>CAZBXN010000163.1:0-2978 GCA_964496015.1 uncultured Lachnospiraceae bacterium
TCGTGACGATATAGCGATACCGAGACGGAAAAGAAATATTCAGAATACTATCGCTTCGCTTCTCAAGATGGGTATAATTCCCATTGTAAACGAAAACGACACCGTAAGCTATGACGAGATTGAAATAGGCGACAACGACACGCTGTCGGCAGTTGTCGCGGAAATGGTTGACGCGGATTTGCTAATATTGTTTTCCGATATTGACGGGCTTTATGACGACGACCCGCATAAAAACAAAAACGCGAAGCTTGTGCCTGTGGTGCATGACATTGACGCGGTGAAATCTGCCGCGGGTGGAGCGGGAACAAGCCGCGGAACGGGCGGAATGGTGACGAAGCTTGAAGCTGCCGAGCGCGCGGTAAACGCGGGTATTCATATGATTATCGCAAACGGTGATAATATGGACGCGCTTTATGACATATTGGACGGAAAGGCTGTCGGAACGCTTTTCGTATCGAAAAATTTTGAGAAATAGGAAAAGGAACAGAATATGAACAAGGAATTACAGGAAAAGGGAACACTTGCAAAGGAAGCGGCGTTTAAGCTTGTTTCGGTAGCGACCGAAACGAAAAACCGCGCGCTTAATGCAATCGCGGACGCGCTTGTCACAAAATCATCGGCTATAATTCTGGCAAACCGCATGGATATAGAAACCGCGCGTCAAAAGGGAACAAGGGAAGCAATGCTTGACCGTCTGACGCTTACCGAGGAACGCATAGCTGACATTGCCGAGGGTGTAAGACAGGTTGCGTCGCTTGACGACCCGATAGGAAAGACGGTAAAAGCATGGACGCGCCCGAACGGACTGAAAATAAGTCAAAAGCGCGTGCCTATGGGCGTTATCGCGATTATTTTTGAAGCCCGCCCGAACGTTACGGCGGACGCGGCTGCGCTTTGCCTTAAAACGTCAAACGCCTGCATTTTACGCGGCGGCAGCGAGGCGATAAATTCCAATAAGGCAATAATGAAAATTATGCAGGAGGCGGCTTACAGCGAGGGTATTCCCGAGGGGACGCTTAATATCATTGAGGACACCTCGCGCGAAACGGCGACGGAGCTTATGAAAATGAACGGCTATATTGATTTGCTCATTCCGCGCGGCGGCAAGGGACTTATCAGGAGCGTCGTAGAAAACGCGACCGTTCCCGTTATCGAAACAGGCGCGGGAAACTGCCATGTTTATGTTGACCGCGACGCGGATATTGACAAGGCTCTGAAAATCACGGTAAACGCGAAGGTTCAGCGTCCGTCCGTATGCAATGCGGCGGAAACGCTGCTCGTTGACAGGAAAATCGCCGATAAATTTATTCCTGCGGCGTTTGCGGCTTTAAGAGCGCATAATGTTGAAATACGTGGCGATAAAGCGTCAAAGGCGATTGACGGAAATATTAAGGACGCTACGGAAGAGGACTATTATACCGAATACAACGACTATATCATGTCGGTGAAGGTAGTTGACGACGTTGCTGACGCAATCGAGCATATAAACAGGCACAATACGCGTCATTCCGAGGCGATTGTAACGGAAAACGCGGACACTGCGGAGCGGTTTTTGAATGAAATTGACGCGGCAGCCGTATACGTGAACGCGTCAACGCGTTTTACCGACGGCTTTGAATTCGGGTTCGGCGCAGAAATCGGCATAAGCACGCAGAAAATGCACGCGCGCGGTCCCATGGGGCTTGAAGCGCTGACGTCGATAAAATACAATATAATAGGCGACGGACAAATAAGAATGTAGGAGATAAGCAATGAAAAAAATTATACCGTTTATACTTTCGGCGGCAATGCTTTTGCCGTCCTGCACAAAAACCGACACGGCGAAAAATGAGAACGGCAAATTGACGGTTTACGCGTCGTTTTACGCAATGGAGCAGTTTGTAAAGGCTGTCGGCGGCACTGAAATCGTGTATCACAGCGTTGCTCCCGCGGGCGGTGAGCCGCATGATTTTGAACCGACTGCGGCGGATATTGCAAAGCTTAATGAAGCTGATATATTCGTATATAACGGCGGCGGCATAGACGCGTGGGCGGAAAAAGTTGCCGACACACTGCCCGATACGGTTGAAACCGTATGCGCGGGCAGAGACTTGACGGTTAATGCGGGAGACCCTCATACATGGCTTAATTTATACAACGCTCAGATGGAAATGCAGGCAATTTATAAGGCAATGTCAACTGCGGACAGCGCAAACGCGCAGTATTATCTTGATAATCTGACGCAGTACGCAGCGAAGATTGACGCTTTGGAGGAAGAATATAAAAACGCGGGACTTGCGGGCAAAAAGCTGTTTGTGACACATGGAGCGTACGACTATCTCTGCGAGGAATTCGGAATGGAACAAATCGCGCTTGAAGGCGTTTCGGGCGACAGCGACCCGTCGCCCGCGCAAATGGCGGATATTGTGGAGCAAATTAAAGCCGAGGGTGCAAAGTGCATTTTCTATGACCCTCAGGCGGGCGATAAAGTCGCAGCCGCAGCCGCAAAGGAAGCGGGAATTGAAGCTATGCCGCTCCACACCTTCGAGGGTGACGGCGAACACAGAGATTATATTGAAATTATGCAGCTAAATCTTGAAAATCTTAAAAGAGGGCTGCTGTAAAAATTGAGAAGTGATATTTAATGGAAGAAGAAATTTTAAAGGTTGAAAATCTGTATTTTGACTATTCCGATACGTCCGTTCTGCGCGACGTTAATTTTGCGCTGCATAAGGGCGATTTCCTCGGAATTATCGGCGCGAACGGCGCGGGCAAAAGTACGCTTATTAAAATAATACTGAAGCTTTTGCCGTACAACAAGGGCAAAATCATGCTTTTCGGCGAGGATTTATCCAAATTCCGCGATAATCATAAAATCGGCTATGTTTCGCAGAAGGCAAGCTCCTTTAATAGTGATTTTCCCGCGACGGTAAAGGAGGTCGTTATGGCGAACCTCTACAGTCAAAAGGGACTTTTTCGGCGGTACAATAAATCTGATT
>CAZBXN010000164.1:0-2914 GCA_964496015.1 uncultured Lachnospiraceae bacterium
CATATGGGTAGAATTTTTGAAAGGATGTAATCGCATGAACCGAACAATACTTGTTATAGAAGATGAACAGAATATCAATGACATATTGACATTTAAGCTGAACAGCGAGGGATATAATACGCTTTCGGCGTTAGACGGAGTGACAGGACTTGAAATGGCGCTCTCGCAGAATCCCGATTTAATACTTCTTGACGTCATGCTTCCGGGTATTGACGGCTATGAGGTTTGCCGCAAGGTGCGTGAACATTCAAATGTTCCGATTATCATGCTCACCGCGCGCGAGGATGAGGTTGACAAGGTTGTGGGTCTTGAACTCGGCGCAGACGATTACATCACAAAGCCTTATTCAAACCGCGAATTAAGCGCAAGAATTAAGGCAAATCTACGCAGAAGCGCGTATGAAGTTCCCGTATCTCCCGAGCCGCAGGAGCAGGACACAATCGTTTCGGGCGACCTTACAATCAACGTAGAACGCTACGAGGTATCGAAAAACGGCGAGGTTATTGATATTACTCTCCGTGAATTTGAGCTTCTGAAATTTTTGGCAATGCAGCCCGACAAGATTTTTTCAAGAGAGAAGCTTCTCGAAAATGTCTGGGGCTACGAATATTACGGCGATGTGAGAACTGTTGACGTGACGGTAAGGCGGCTTCGTGAGAAAATAGAAGACGACCCGAGCATGCCGAAATATATCATAACAAAGCGCGGCGTCGGATATTATTTCAATAAATAAATTATCTTAACCTCGAACAATGTTCGAGGTTAATTATTGAGGAGGCGGAACAAATGTTTAAAACGATAAAATGGAAAATGATTATGCTGTTTTCTTCGCTTGTTATAATTGCCGAAATAGCGGCGGCGTCATTTTCAATTATCGGAATTATAAACAATTACCATAAAGATTTTGCAAACACTATAAACGCCGTGTTTACCTCCGATATGAAAAAAGAGCTTCAGGGCGCGGCAAATTCCGTGACAATTCCCGAGCCTGTTGACACCGACACAATCGTTATCGAGGAAATGACGCAGCAGAATGCGGGCAAAATAAATGATATTATAAAATATTATCTCGGTTCTCTTGCTATAAGCTCCTCTCGTTTTTACGCAATTACGGACGGAACGGGCGTTAATATTTTATATTCTTCAAATAATGCCGACAGTCTGCCCCTTTCTCCCGCATTAAAAAGCGCGTCGGACGGAAAAACCATGCTTCAGAATAATTTTACGGCGTCCTCGCTTGAATACGCGCTTCCGCTCGGCACGGACGATATGGTAAAATATATCGTTTATGTAAACGATACGGAGGAGCTTCAAAAAGCGACTGTAAAATCCGTCGGTACGGTATTTTTATACGCTTTGATTTTATCGGTTATTATAGCTTTTATTTTAGGTAATATGTCATACGCGGCTGTGTCCGTACCGTTAAAAAACCTTACGGCAAAAGCAAAAAAATTAGCGGACGGCGACCTCAACGCGCTTGAGCCGTCGAATGTAAACGACGAATTCGGAAATCTTACAAATTCGCTTGTAAATCTCGCTCATTCGCGGCAGGAGTCAACCGACCGCGCCATGAGCGAAAAAATCAAAGTTGAAACAATTCTGCAAAACATGACGGACGGAATTTTAGCGTTTGACCTGAACGGAAGGCTTATTCACTTTAATCTTGAAGCAAAACGTCTGCTCGGGCGCAAATATCTTGATGACTTGCGCTTCGACCGATTTTTCAAGGAAATTAACGCCGATATTACTTTGGGCGACTTGCTTTACATGAAACCGTCCGGCTCTTTGGAGCGTGAAATAAAGCTTAAAAATCAATATCTGCGTCTGAATTTTGCAACTTTCAGCGTTGACAATAAAATAGGCGGTATAATTGTCGTAATCCACGACGTAACGCGGCAGGAAAAGCTTGAACAGTCGCGGCGCGACTTCGTCGCTAACGTATCGCACGAGCTGCGCACGCCGCTTACAACCATAAAATCATATTCCGAAACGCTTGCGGATAACCCCGACGTTGACCGTGAGCTGCAAGTGCGTTTCCTCGACGTTATTGCCTCGGAGTCGGACAGAATGGCGCGTATAATAAGCGATTTGCTGACGCTTTCCGAGCTTGACGAAAACCAGACGTTCTATAAAGCGCCCGAAGATATAAATGTCCGCAAAATGATTGAAAATATAGTTGACCGCATGGGTATGACGGCAAAGAAGAAAAACCAGACTCTCACCTATACCCCGATAAATGAGGCGCCTATAATCTCGGGCGACCCCGACAGCTTGGAGCGCGTTATAATAAATATTATAAGCAATGCGCTCAAATATACGGGCGAAGGCGGAACGATTGAGGTATTTTCGAGCAAGGTCTACAAGGATATTTGCATAAAGGTAAAGGATAACGGAATAGGTATTCAAAAGGATAAGCTGCCGCACATTTTTGACCGTTTCTACAGAGTAGATAAAGCGCGTTCGCGTGATACGGGCGGCACAGGACTTGGTTTAGCGATAGCGAAACAGTCGCTGGAGTCGGGATTTAACGGAAAAATCAAGATTTCAAGCGAATTTAATAAGGGCACAGAAGTAACAATTACAATTCCCGTGGAAAGATAATCAAATAAAAAGCTATTAAAAACGCTTCCGAAAAATCTTTCGGAAGCGTTTTTTACGTCTTATTTTAATCTTACTTTTGAAGATTAGCCTTTAATTTATTAAGCTCGTCAGCCATTTCCTTGGGAAGTCTGTCGCCGAACTGAGCAAAATACTGCTCAATACCTGTTTCGGGATTTTCAATATCCTTAAGCCATTCAGCGTTATCGATTTCAAGCAATGCCTTCATGTCGATATTTTCATCCTCAAGACCCGTAATATCAATATCCTCGGGCTTGGGAACATATCCGATAGCCGTTTCAACAGCGTCAACCTT
>CAZBXN010000165.1:0-2905 GCA_964496015.1 uncultured Lachnospiraceae bacterium
TTTGAGCATATATATAAACCCTTGCGGGCTTATATGCTTTTTAATCAACGCTTTCGACCTGCGTATAATCAATTTCCACAGGTGTTTCTCTGCCAAACATTGAAACGGCAACGTTAACCTTTCTCGTATCGTTGTCAATATTCGTAATTTTGCCCGAGAAGCCTTCCATCGGGCCCGATTTAATCTCAACCAAATCGCCGATTGAGAATTTAATGTCAGCGACGCGGATTTTCTCAACGCCCATTCTTTCCACTTCTTCATTTGAAAGCGGAACAGGCTTTGAGCCGGGACCTACGAATCCCGTAACTCCCCGCGTATTACGCACGATATACCAGCTTTCGTCCGTCATAACCATTTTCACAACGACATAGCCCGGGAAAATCTTGCGCTGAACAATCCTTTCCGTATCGCCTTTCTTTTCAACAACGTCCTCTACGGGAACCTTAACGTCGGGAATTAAATCCTGCATGCCGCGGTTTTCAACAGACCTTTCAATGTTATCCTTAACCTTATTCTCATAACCTGAATATGTGTGAACCACATACCATTTAGCTTCTTCCGCCATAACCATGCTCCTTCCCTAACAAATTAAAGTATGTTTGTCAGCAGCTGGAATAGTTTTGCGAATGCAACGTCCAAAACACTCAGAATAACCGTAATAATTGCAATAAATACGATAATTATGCCCGTATTATGAATAAGCTGTTCCTTTGACGGCCATGTAACCTTTTTAAGCTCGGCTTTTGACTCTTTGAAAAACTTCTTAACTCTCGTGCCGAAGCTCTGCTTCTTTGTTAAATTTGTATCAGCCATTTCTACACTTCCTTGTCTTTTTAACTATTTCGTTTCCTTATGAAGAGTGTGCTTTCTGCAGAATTTGCAGTATTTGTTCATTTCCAATCTGTCGGGATCGTTTTTCTTGTTCTTCATTGTATTGTAGTTTCTCTGTTTACATTCCGAGCAAGCCAATGTGATTTTTACTCTCATGTTTTACACCTCCGTTTTTCATATACCGCTCTCGTTTTTTAGCATACAAAAAAAAAGAGCCTGTTTTTTAAGCAAGCTTATTGTACCACATATATAATATGCTTGTCAAGGGTTTTTATGAAAATATTTCATAAAAAGCTTATTTTATTTGATACTTGACGATTTTACAAATATTTTATATAATATACGTTGAAAGGAAATGATAAAAAATGGTAATTGATTTTCATACGCATATTTTCCCCGACAAAATCGCGGAAAGGACAATAGATATTCTTGAAAACAATATTTTGAAAATTCAGGGGGTGCGTTATGACGCGGTAATCGGCGCGAAAATTTCCGATTTAAAGCAGTCAATGGACAAAAGCGGCGTTGACGCGTGCGTAATTTTGCCTATTGCAACAACGCTTACGCAGTGGCATACGATAAACGAGTTTGCCGCGTCAATCAACAACAAGGACGGCTTATATTCTCTCGGCTCACTCCACCCCATGCAGGAAAACTGGGAGGAAGTGCTGTATGATATTAAAGAAAAGGGGCTTCGCGGTATTAAGCTTCACCCCGAATATCAGAATTTTTATATCGACTGCCCCGAGTCCATGCGCGTACTCAAAAAATGCGAGGAGCTTGATTTAATGGTTGTACTCCACGCGGGGAACGACGTCGGCGCATTGCCTCCCGCGCATTGCCTGCCGGACAGGCTTCATCACGTGCTTCAATACGTGTCGGGCGAAAAAATAGTCGCGGCTCATTTAGGCGGCTGGTCGGCATGGGACGACGTTGAAAAATACCTTGTCGGAACGCCCGTATATCTTGATACTGCCTATACGCTGTCATATATAAGCGAAGAACAGCTTATGCGCATTATCCGCGCCCACGGCTCGGAAAAAATACTGTTCGGAACGGACTCGCCGTGGCAGCCGCAGGGCGCAACGATTGACCAGATAAACGCGCTTCCGCTCACGCAGGAGGAAAAAGACAATATTTTTTATAAAAACGCAAAAAAACTTTTACAAATATAGCAAAATCTGTTGAGTTAATCATGAAAATGAGGTATAATATACACAGAATTTATAAAATAGGAGTTTATATATGTTCGCTAATGATATAAGTATAGACCTCGGCACGGCAACGGTGCTTGTCTATATAAAAGGCAAAGGAATAGTTCTGCGCGAGCCGACCGTAATCGCGGTAAACACCGCCGTGAACGAGGTTTGCGGCGTGGGCTATGACGCGCTTAAAATGCTCGGCAAAACGCCGCCCAACATTCAGGCGGTTCGTCCGCTCATAGACGGCGTTATTTCAAATCTCACGCTGACGCGCGAGATGATAAAAATATTCCTGAAAAAAATCCTTTCGCGTACCGTCGGTCACCCGCGCATTATGATGTGCGTCCCCTCGGGCGTTACTGACGTTGAGCAGCGCGCGGTAATTGACGCGGCGCGCGACGCGGGCGCGAGGGATATTTATATAATCGAAGAGCCTGTCGCAGCGGCGCTGGGAGCGGGCTTTGACATATCGCGTCCTCGGGGCACAATGGTGGTTGACATAGGCGGCGGCACGACCGATATTGCGGTACTGTCGCTCGGCGGCGTTGTTGTAAGCCGTTCGCTCAAAATTGCGGGCGACGAATTTAACGAGGAAATCACGCGGTATATAAAACGCGAACTGAATTTGAATATAGGTCCTGTGACAGCAGAGCGCATAAAATGCGAAATCGGCGGCGTTATTCAGCGTCCTAAGGAGCTTTTGTGCGAGGCAAAGGGCGTGAGTGTCATTACGGGACTGCCCAAATCCGTTATGGTTTCGTCAAACGACCTGTACGGCTGCTTCGACGAATTTGTGTTCAATATCACCGAACGTATTAAAGAGGTTCTGGAGGAAACACCGCCCGAGCTTCACGGCGATATTATTCAGGACG
>CAZBXN010000166.1:0-2903 GCA_964496015.1 uncultured Lachnospiraceae bacterium
TTCGCCGACGTTTACGCCCGAGGCGGTGAGCTTGTTATACGTTTCCATCATTGCAATTTCGGGGTGGTTGTTTTCCTTGCTCAAATGCCCGAGCATAATATGCTCCGTGCCCGATTTTACAAGCTCCAAAGCCGTTTTTGCGGCGTTTTCGTTCGACAAATGCCCTACGTCGCTTAAAATTCTTTGCTTTAACGGGAACGGATATGAGCCGAACTGTAGCATGTTTACATCATGGTTGGACTCTAAAAGTATTGCATTGCTGCCTTTTATCTGCTCAAAAAGCGAGGAGGGCATATAGCCTATATCGGTGGCAACGGAAAGCTTTTGATTGTCTATGTAAAAATTAAAGCCCGTCGGTTCAGCCGCGTCATGCGGAATAGGGAAAGCTTTAACTCCGATTGTGCCTATTTCAAAATCGTTTGCGGTGTCAATCACTTTGATTTGGCTTTCGTCAATTTTCCCCGCGTCCATTGAGCGGTGAGTGCCGCTTGTCGCATAAACGGGCAAGCCGTACCGCCGCGCGATTACGCCCGCGCCTTTGGTGTGGTCGATATGCTCATGCGTGATTAGCAGCGCGTCAAGCGCGTTCGGTGTTATATCAAATTTTAAAAGCGCCTCCGCTAGCTGCTTTCCCGACATTCCGCAGTCGATTAAAAGCCGCGTTTTCCCGTCGGTTAAGTATGCCGCGTTTCCCGAAGAACCGCTGATAAGTGTGGTGAAATCTATCATTATAAAATCCTTTCCGAATATACGCAAAAAAGGCGTTGTTTATGCAACGCCTTAAAATTCATCTTCAATAACCTGAACCCTCTTAATATCGCCGCCGATACCTATGAACTTTTGCTCAAAATTCTCATATCCGCGGTCAATGTGGTAAATATCCGTAATCTCGGTTGTCCCGTCAGCCATAAGACCCGCGATAATCATAGCCGCGCCCGCGCGTAAATCTGTCGCTTTTACCTGCGCGCCGAGAAGCTTGTCCACGCCGTCAATAATCGCGAGCTGTCCCTCGACCCTTATATCCGCGCCCATGCGCTTTAATTCATTGATGTACCTGAAACGGTTGTTCCAGACGCCCTCACGGGCTGTGCTGGTGCCGTTTATCGTTGTTAAAAACGATACAAGCTGCGGCTGTAAATCTGTAGGAAATCCTGGGTAGGGAAGCGCAATAAAGTTGATACGCCTTAGCTTCGCGTTTTCGTTAACCCATACGTGAACGCTGTCGAAACCCTCGCTTACGCTTACTCCCGCCTCAATCAGCTTTGCGCTTATAATTTCAAGGTGGCGCGGAATTACGTTTTTGAGAACTACGTCGCCGCGCGTCGCAGCCGCCGCAATCATAAACGTACCTGCTTCAATCTGGTCGGGAATAATCGCATATGTTCCGCCGTGCAGCGCTTTTACGCCGCGGATTTTTATTGTGTCCGTGCCCGCGCCGCGGATATTCGCGCCCATGGCGTTCAAGAAATTCGCCAAATCGACTATATGCGGTTCCTTTGCCGCGCTTTCGATTACGGTCATACCCTCTGCCGTAACTGCGGCGAGAATTGCGTTTATTGTCGCGCCAACGGTGACGACGTCAAAATATATATTTGAGCCGTGTAAACTTTCGGCTTCTCCGTTAATCATACCGCGCGACAGGTCAATATCCGCGCCCAAGGCTTCAAAGCTTTTTATGTGCTGGTCAATCGGACGCGTTCCGAAATCGCAGCCGCCCGGGGGGTCAACCTTAAATTTATGAAATCTTCCCAAAAGCGCGCCCATAAGATAGCTTGAACCGCGCATTTTGCGCGTAAGTTCTCCCGGGGGCGTCCATGAATTTACATTTGTACAGTCCACCTCAACGGTATTGTCATCTATATATTTGACGTCCGCGTTCAGATTTTCGAGAATTTTCAAAAACAGCTTTACGTCCTTTATATCAGGCAGATTTTCAATACGGCATATATCCTTTACAAGCAAGCAGGCGGGTAAAATCGCCACCGCCGCATTTTTTGCGCCGCTTACCGTAACCTCGCCGTGAAGCTTGTTTCCGCCTTTAATCAAGAGCTTTTCCAACAAGTCCCACTCCTTTTATGTCATATGTTTACATATTTATAATATACATTATAACAGAAAAATCTGTAAAAATCAATTAAAATCGGAAAAATAGTCAATCATTTTTAAAAAATTACAGAAAAAAACAGCGTACACCGATAATAAAATCACCGTGCAGGCTGTTTATATCTAAATCCAAAAGCAATCAAACCGCGCGCTGAACCTTTCCTGAACGAAGGCATCTTGTGCATACGTTAACCGACTTAACGCCGCCGTTAACAACTGCTCTTACCTTTCTTACATTCGGCTTCCACGCTCTGTTGGACCTTCTGTGCGAGTGGCTGACCTTAATACCAAAGGTTACGCCCTTGCCGCAAATATCGCATTTTGCCATTTTAAGCACCTCCTATACATGAACTATTAAAAACATCAAGTGATATTCTACCACAAGAAAAGAAATTTTGCAAGAGTTTTATGACTTTTTTTTGAAATTTTTTTACTTTTTTTCAAATTCACAGTAAAACGGCAGAAATTATGATAAATTTTTAGATATTTTTATTGAAAAATACAGTAAAATATTGTATAATAATATTACTAATGCGTAGAAGGGGATAAATATAATGCAGGAGAGCGGATTTACAATACCATTAACGAAAATAATAGAGGAATTTGAGCTTGAAAAAATTTACGAGCCGAAGGATATTGACTCTGTGCTGATTGCGACAGCCGATATAAACAGACCCGGGCTTCAGATGATTGGATTTTTCGATTATTTTGACCAGCAGAGAATACAAATCATGGGAAAGGTCGAATTTACTTATCTTGAACAGTTTAATTCCGACGAGAGAAGAGTAAGACTGGAAAAA
>CAZBXN010000167.1:0-2861 GCA_964496015.1 uncultured Lachnospiraceae bacterium
TCGCTGTTTTTTTATTCTTATTTCCCTATTCCACCGCAACAAACACATGAAGCAGTTTATGCCGAGTGAGATTTCATTTTCATCGTCATGGGAATATATGTATTTTTCCTCATCATTCCAGTCTACGTCCATACCGAACGCTTCAAAAATCTTTCTTGCGGGAACAAAAGTTCTGCAATCCCTGATTTGAGGCTGGCAGTCGAAATTAAGCTGTTTTCCGTTTAAAAAAACGCCTATATTTCCCGCCGCACTGACATTGACAGTACCCGCCAGCATACAGCAGGCTGCCAATAAAGCTATTTTTTTCATTGTACTAATCATTCCTTTCCGCGCCGTATTCCGCACGGTAAAATATACCGCCGCATGTATATGCCCGCGCTTTACGACCGCAGACTAAATTATACTCGCTTTACCTGCTGCTGTAAATGCAATATTTCTGGAAATAAATATGTGAGATTTTGACAAAATGCGCGTATTTGCTGATATTTAGCGCATATTCGTGATTTTGAATTACTGATATTTTGTAATTGATTTTTAAAAATTGAAAAAATTACAAAAAAAGAGGCAAACAATGTTTGCCTCATATACTTTAATTTTCTTTCGGATTAAACCAATCTTCCGACAATAACTATAATCATAACCGTTACAAGCTCGCAGGTTTGAATTAAACAGCCGCAGGTATCGCTTGTTATTCCGCCGGTTTTTTTGCATAAAATGAATTTATAGCAGAAGAACAGCGCGATAAGTCCCGTCAGCACTGCCGCGCCGATATACGCGCTTAAAAGTATCATGACAAACGCGCAGCCCAGCAGCATTATTGTCGTGACAACAAAGGTCACGGGTCGGTTTATTGAGCTTGAAACCTTAAAGAGCGTGCCCGAATTTTTTGCGCACCGCATAATCGACATTGAGGCGGCGCAAACGGCGCGCGACATTATAAAGCCTAAGCCTATCATGCCGATTTCGCCGTAAATTGTGATTTCATTTAAAAATCCGAAATACAGCATATAGTATAAAATCACGCTGATTATCCCGTAGATGCCCGTGTACGGCTCTGACAGCATTTCAAGCTTTTTCTGCTTGTCGCCTTTTTGCGACATGGCATAGGATATTTTTGTAAAGCCTTTTACATGAACGCCGCCCGTCACAACGGCGGGGATTGCCGCGGCAACTGCCGCGAAGCATGCGTTATTGATACCGAGCTTCAGACAAAGCCAGAACCATGCCATTAAAATTCCGCCTATTGCCGCGCCGATAAGCGGCAGGAAACAAACGGCATAGCGCAGATTTTCCTTGCTCGGATAAATGCGTATCATCGGTATTTTTGAATACATTGAGACCGCAAGACAAAATGATTTTAGTATGCTCATATTTTCCTCCCAAGCCGCGTTTTACTGCTGCGGGCAATCAATGATGATTATTGTGATTGTCGTGTTCGGTTTCCCATTTTATAATTGAACCGTCGGATGCGAGAATTTCAGCCGAATATTCCGTGTTGTCTTTTACAAATTCTATTTCGTAAATCCATTTTCCGTGCTCAAAATCGCGCTTTGCCTCTGTAAATATTACGTCATTTGCGGAAAGTCCCGCTTTTTCAAGCGCAATGTTCTTTGCTTTGTCAAGCGATATTTCACGCTGTGCCGTGTCGGGCGATACAGCGGGCTGAGGCGTCTGACTGCCTGACGGAACAATCACGTCCGCGTCGGTAACGGTGGTGGTGTTTCCTTTAAGCTCGACAAGCTTCTGGTCCTCGTACCAATACACCGTTTTACCCATAATTTCGCCGATTGCGCGTATGGGAAGATATGTCGTTCCCTCGTAAAGCAGCGGATAAACCGTCTTGCCGCCTGCGTTTTTAAAGGTTTTTGTTTCGCCGTCAATTTTTACTGTGAAATCGGGTCTTAATTCTGCCTGAACCTTTTCTATTATGCCGTTCGCTGATGCTCCGATTGCAATTCCTGCCGCGCATAATATGCCGGCTGTTAATACTGTTACTTTTTTCATGATTTTTTCATCCTTTCATTATTTTATAATTTATAATTTCTCAACGCCGAGCGTAACCGTCTCGCCGTTAATATTCCATTCCTTTGTGTGACCCGTAGCTTTTGCCGCGTCAATTTCGTCGGCAAGCGTTTCCGACTTAATCGTATCGGCGTTGCTTGCGATAATTTCGGCGATTTTGTCATTGCCCTCCATGCTTATTCTGATGTGGTTCATGACCTCAAAATCCGCGTCCTTGCGCATAGTCTGGATTTTTGAAATTATTTCCCTTACGAAGCCCTCTTCAATAAGCCCGGGCGACAGCTTTGTGTCAAGCACAACCGTAATTCCGTAGTCGCTGCCCGATTCAAAGCCCTCCGTTTGCGCCGACTCGATAAGCAAATCCTCCTCGGACAAAGCTTCTTCCTTGCCGTCAACGGTGATTTTGAGCGTTCCCGTTTCCTTTAATTCAGCCATAGCCTTTGAGCCGTCAATATTCGTGAGAATTTCGCGGACTGCGTTTATATTTTTTCCAAAGCGTCTGCCCAAAGTCTTTAGCTGCGGCTTGAAGCTGTACGAGGTAAAGCCCGATACGTCGTCGGTAAACTCAACCGCCTTGACATTCAATTCCTCCTCGATAATTTCCTTATAGAATTCTGACAGCTCTGACTGAGCCTTGACATACATCTTGCCAATCGGCTGACGGTTCTTGATATTCGCGGTGTTTCTGCACGCTCTGCCCAAAACGACAACCTGCAAAACTTCCTCCATGTCCTTTTCAAGCTGCTTGTCAATAAGCTTTTCGTCATACGCGGGGAAGTCGCAGAGATGAATACTCTCAGGCGCGGTTTTGTCAATGCTGCGCACAAGATTTTGGTAAA
>CAZBXN010000168.1:0-2852 GCA_964496015.1 uncultured Lachnospiraceae bacterium
ACAAAACCGCCTCGCAGACAGGCTTTGCGCAGTCGGGATAATCAACGCTTTTTTCGTCAAAAACACCGAAATCCTTTACTTCAATTCCTCTCTCTTCAAGATGCTTTTTCACGTGGTTTTTAAGCTCAAAACCACCGTGGTCACTTCCTATTGCTATCATAATTCCGTTTCCTTTCCATTTGTTTTATTTTCAAACTCCTGTTCAGCCTGCGATTTTTTCAAATAAACAGGCTTCAAGCTTAAATAATCGCTTGTTTCGTCTTTTTTTGCCATTTCATACGCAAGCGCGGCAACCGACGACGCGCGCGGTTCAAGCGCGTTTGACGGCGCAAATATCGCGCGTCCGCCGAGCTTTTCTCTGATATAGTCCTTATGGATTACCGCTCCGTCGCCGACAAAAATCGTGTCGAGATATTCGCCGCAGTCGGCAATACATTCCTCAATTGTCGTTGCCTCGGGCTCGGTAAGCTCCTTAAAGCCGTCCTCGTCCCAGATATACGACGCGGTATAAATCCTGTTCTGACGCGCGTCCATAACCGGCACGATTATATGCTCGGCATACGGCAGATTATAAGCCATAGCCGCCAGCGGCGAAACGCCTGCAATCGGCTTGTTTACACTATGCGCCAAGCCCTTCATTGCCGCCACGCCGATACGCAGTCCCGTAAACGAACCGGGTCCGTTCGACACCGCGAAAAGGTCAATGTCGTTTACCGTAAGCTCCAAATCGGTTAAAAGCGCGTCAATCATAGGCATGATTTTCTGCGAATGTGTTTTTTTGTGGTTCAGTATGTACTCGCCGAGTAATACATTGTCCTCCGTAACCGCAGCCGCTGCGACATTTGTGGAGGTATCCGCTGCAAGAATTTTCATTATTTCCCTATTCTTTCTATTATTATTTTTCTGTAATCGTCACTTTGCGTGTCGTCTTTTAAAATTGTTACGCTATAGCGGTTTTCGGGCAGAATATCCGCAATAAGCTCCGCCCATTCGATAACGCTTATCCCGTCGCCGCCGACATATTCGTCATAGCCCACATCGTACATTTCATCAGGGTCGGCTATGCGGTACACATCAAAATGATACAGCGGCAAGTCGCCGTAATATTCGTTTACAATCGTAAAGGTCGGGCTTGTAACAGGCTCGCTGATATTAAGCCCCTGCGCCAAGCCCTGCGCAAATGCGGTTTTTCCCGCGCCCAAATCGCCGTACATGCAGATTACGTCGCCCGCGCGGAGCGTTTTTACAAATTCCGCCGCAATTTTTTTTGTGTCTGCGGCGTTTTTTGAAATATATTCCATAATTAAAACAATCCCGTTATTGTGCCGTTTTTGTCAACGTCTATTTTTTCTGCCGCGGGGACTTTTGGAAGTCCCGGCATAATCATAATGCTGCCTGTTTCAACAACAATAAATCCCGCACCGTTCGATACTCTTACCTCGCTTACGCTTACGGTAAAGCCCTCGGGTCTGCCGAGGAGTGACGCATTATCCGACAGCGAATACTGCGTTTTCGCTATGCAGACAGGCTTTTTGTCAAGTCCCAGTTCTTCAAGCTTTTTAATCTGCTTGTTCGCTTTTGCGGAATATTCGACGCCGTTTCCGCCGTAAATTTTCGTGACAATGGCGTTGATTTTATCCTTTATGCTGTCGTTTACGTCATATGTAGGGTGATATTCCGCTTTATGCGTGTTTATAGCTTCAATTACCTTGTTTGCAAGCTCAATTCCGCCCTCGCCGCCTTTTGCAAATACCTCGCTTAAAGCGCACGACGCGCCGAGCTTTTGGCAGCTTTCCATTATAGCCTGTAATTCCCCGTCGCTGTCCGTCTGGAAACGGTTTACCGCCACTACAACGGGCGCGCCGAAGTTCTTCATGTTTTCTATATGCTTTTCGAGATTTACAATTCCCTTTTTAAGCGCGTCTGTATTCGGCTCTGCCAAATCCGCCTTTGCGACGCCGCCGTTATATTTAAGCGCGCGAACGGTTGCGACTATTACGACCGCGTCGGGGTGAATACCCGCCATGCGGCACTTAATATCCATGAATTTTTCCGCGCCCAAGTCCGCGCCGAAGCCCGCTTCCGTTATAGCGTAATCGCCGAGCTTCATAGCGAGCTTTGTCGCCTGAACGCTGTTGCAGCCGTGCGCAATATTTGCAAACGGTCCGCCGTGGATAAGACACGGCGTATGCTCCAATGTCTGTACCAAATTCGGCTTGATTGCGTCCTTTAAAAGCGTCGTCATTGCGCCCTCCGCCTTTAAATCGGAAGCCTTGACAGGCTGACCGCTTCTGTTATAGCCGATTATAATATTTCCCAATCGCTTTTTTAAATCGTCAATATCCGAGGCAAGGCACAAAACAGCCATAATCTCTGACGCGACAGTTATAATAAATCCGTCCTCGCGCGGAACACCATTGATTTTGCCGCCCATTCCGACAACGATTTTGCGTAAAGCTCGGTCGTTCATGTCGAGCGCGCGCTTCCAGACAATATTCGTAACGTCAATATCAAGCGCGTTGCCCTGATGAATATGGTTGTCAATCATGGCTGAAAGCAGATTGTTCGCCGCCGTTATCGCGTGCATATCGCCCGTAAAATGCAGATTTATGTCCTCCATAGGCACGACCTGACTGTAGCCGCCGCCTGCCGCGCCGCCCTTTACGCCCATGACGGGTCCCAAAGACGGCTCGCGAAGCGCAAGCACGCATTTTTTGCCAAGGCGTGTAAGCGCGTCGCCCAAGCCTATTGTGGTCGTGGTTTTACCCTCGCCCGCGGGCGTCGGGTTTATAGCCGTTACAAGCACAAGCTTGCCGTCGGGATTGTTTTCCACACTGTTCCATACCTCTTTG
>CAZBXN010000169.1:0-2816 GCA_964496015.1 uncultured Lachnospiraceae bacterium
AAAAAAAATTTACATATTGTTTTTATTTATTAAATATGATAGAATAATTTATACTGAATATACTAATTTGAGAGGGAAAACATGAATACCGCATACGTTTATTTACAGTTATACCGATTATTTGATAATATTACGCCCGTAAGAGTTGACTGCGGGCAGCTTTGCAATAAAGCATGCTGTAAGGGGGATGACAGCGGAATGTATTTATTTCCCGGCGAAAGCTCTGTTTTTAAGCTTTTAAATCCCGACTGGATTGTTATAGAAAAATCAGATTTAACATATACTCATAACGGTAAAAAATATAATACGGAAATCGCCATGTGCAACGGAAACTGCGACAGATACCAGCGTCCGCTGTCATGCAGGATTTTTCCTGTTACTCCGTATTTAAATTCTGAGGGGAAGCTTGAAATTATACCCGACCCGAGGGCAAAAGGCATTTGTCCTCTGGCAAGGCATTTTTATCTTGAGGATTTTGACGAAAATTTCTTAAAAAATGTCGGGAAAACTTTCAATCTGCTGATGAAAAGCAGTCATTTCAGGGATTTTATGAAGGAATATTCCGCATATCTTGATGATTTCAAGCGATTTTTTAAATAAATTATAAAAAGGATTGGTTTATTATGAATAACGATATAAATAATGAAACAAACGATGAACTGAACGGCGGCGAAAATTCCGAAAGCGACACGGAAGCCGCTGAAGAGACAATCGAAAGCGATACGGCGGAAAACACGGAAGAAGATGACGATTTTGCAAGCGCGGACGGTGTCGTACAGACAGATGACGACGACAATTCTTCCCCGATTGACCTGCCGCTTCCTACGCAAGAGGAAATGAACAGTATTCATGATATTGAGCTGCCGGAGATTTCAAATCTTTCAAGACCGCGCAGGTCAAGAGAAGCCAACAAAAAGGCGCTGAAAATTTCTCTTATTGTCCTCGGCATTCTCGCGGCGATTTTTGCGGCGACATATATAGTCTGCATAATTTCGCTGCCAACAAATACCATAGCGCATGGGGTTCAGATTGAGCATATTGACGTTGGCGGTCTTTCGCGTCAGGACGCGATTGACAAAATCAAAAAAACATATATGCTTGAAAATACTACAATAACTCTCAGCGCAAACGGTCAGACATTTTCTATAAAGGGTGATGAAATAGGTCTTACAGCCCTTCCCGAGGAAACGGCAAAGAAGGCCTTTGAATACGGCAAGTCGGGAAATAAGCTGAAGGACGGCTTAACCGCTATGGGACTTATTTTTCATAAGCATAACATTATGCCCGTCGCAAATGTTGACGAGGAAAAATTGAAAGAAAAAATAAACGACTTCGGAAATCAGGTCTACGGTCCGTTTGAAAAAGCACATGTTGATATAGGCGACGGCAAGGCGCTTGTATATCCCGGTAAAACGGGTTATGACGGAAATTTTGAAAAAGCTTTGGAGGAAATAAAAGAGGCTTTGGATAAGGATAATTACTCAAATATTTCCGTCAGTCTTTCCACTCAAACTCCCACTATGCTTACTTTGGAGGAATTTGACGCGGCTGTTTACGCAAATCCCGTTGACGCGCATTTTAAAGTAGAAAACAATCAGGTAAGCGTTGAGGAAGCCTCGGACGGACGATATATAAACAAGGACGAAGCCGCTCCCCTGCTTGCGCTTCTTTCGGACGGAGGCTCGCCTGTTGAAATTCCGTTTTACGTTTCAAAGGCAAATGTAACCTCTGAGGAATTAAACTCAAAGCTTTTTGCCAACACTATGGCATCATACTCCACATCGTACGCGTCGTCTACCGCAAGCCGCGCTTCAAATGTGGCAAGAGCTGCGTCGCTTATAAACGGCAAGGTTCTCGCCCCCGGGGAAACATTTTCGTTTAATGACACCGTAGGCAGACGAACGGTAGCAAACGGATTTTCGACCGCAACAGAATATGTTGACGGCAAATCTGTCGAGGGTATCGGCGGCGGAACGTGTCAGGTAAGCTCGACGCTGTATAACGCGGTGCTTTATTCGGATTTGGAGATTGTGACGAGAACCAATCATATGTTTACCGTTTCATATGTGCCGAACGGTCAGGACGCAACAGTTGCGGACGGAGGTCCGGACTTCAAATTCAAAAACAATACGAATTACCCGATTAAAATATCGGCTCGCGCGGGAGGCGGAACAATAACGGTATCTATTATAGGTACAAACTGGGACCCCGCACGCGAAGTTAAAATAAATAATTCCACATCATACGGAAATAACGGCGACACGCGCGTAAGCTCCACACGAACCGTTTATGCAAACGGCGCGGTATTAAGAAGCGAATCGCTTCCGTCAAGCACGTATAAAAAGCATGTTGAGGAAAAGCCTGCCGCAGCGGCGCAGAGCGAACCCGCAGTTGCCGCTTCAACTACTTCCGAGCATGAAGAGGAAAGCACTTCATCTTCTTCCCATTCAGAAAGCGGCGGCAGTTCGGAGTCCGAAGAAAGTACCTCGTCAGAAGACAATTCGGAAAGTGAAGATTAAAAAAATTCATATTTTTTAAAATTACCTCTTGCAAACTTTTTTTAAATGTGTTATTATAGTAAAGAGAACAGCAATGGCGTTGTTTATATGGTATATTTGTACCGTGTAAACGCGCCGTTTTTATTTTACATGATTAGGAGTTGAGAAAATGGCTGATACAAATTTAACGCGTCATCTGGCGGAGCTTTCAAAGATTGAATTTACCTCCGACGAGCTTGACAAAATGACGGAGGATATGACAGATATTATAAATTTAATGGATAAGGTATGCGAATTTGACAGCTCGAAAAAGCCTTA
>CAZBXN010000170.1:0-2794 GCA_964496015.1 uncultured Lachnospiraceae bacterium
CTTTGACTCCTCAACGGTAATTACACCGTCGGACGTAACCTTTTCCATAGCCTCTGCTACAAGTTCGCCGACCTCTTCGTTAGCCGCCGAAACTGCCGCGACTCTTGCAATGTCGTCCTTGCCCTTTACCTTTTTAGCCTTTGCCAAAAGCTCGGAAACAGCCGCGTCAACAGCCTTCTGAATACCCTTTCTTACTATCATCGGGTTCGCGCCCGCCGCTACGTTTTTAAGTCCCTCTCTTACAAGTGCCTCGGCAAGCAGCGTAGCCGTTGTCGTACCGTCGCCCGCTACGTCGTTTGTCTTTGTCGCAACTTCCTTTACAAGCTGCGCGCCCATGTTCTCAAACGCGTCCTCAAGCTCGATTTCTTTTGCGATTGTAACGCCGTCGTTGGTAATAAGCGGCGCGCCGAACTTCTTGTCAAGAACTACGTTTCTTCCCTTTGGTCCGAGTGTTATTTTAACTGTGTCGGCAAGCTGATTTATACCGCTTTCAAGGGCGTGTCTTGCCTCCTGTCCGTATTTAATCTGTTTACTCATGATAATTACCTCCTGCTTATACTTTCTCTTTTTAAGGCTATTTACTCTACAATTGCCAAAATGTCACTCTGACGGAGAATGGTGTATTCCTCACCGTCAACCTTGACCTCTGTTCCCGCATACTTGGAAATAAGTACCTTATCCCCTACGGAAACCTCCATTTTTACTTCCTTGCCGTCAACAACTCCGCCCGGTCCTATCGCGACAATTTCTGCAACCTGCGGCTTTTCCTGCGCCTTTGAGGTCAGGATAATTCCGCCCTTTGTCGTTTCCTCCGCTTCGAGCATTTTAATTACTACTCTGTCTGCTAATGGTTTGATGCTCATTTATATTACCTCCTTAAATATTTTACAGCTTTCTTGTTAGCACTCGCAGCCTTTGAGTGCTAACAATGATAGAATACCACTATTTACCTGTAATGTCAAGCAGTTTTTTCAGATTTCATAAATTGTTCATAATTATGAAACAAAATTTTCAAACATCTCCTGCGCATCGCCTAAATTATCGAAGGTTACGCCGTTTTTGAGCATGGTTACGTCGTTTTTCGGAAATACCTTTTCGCTGATATTTTTATATGCCAGAAGCGTGTATTCCCCGCCTGTCACTCTGTAAAGATTTAGAGATTTATCCTCCATTATTACAGTATAAACCGACATCTCTTTTGTATTTTCAATATTTGCCGCGCTTACAACGCTGTTTTGTTTCGGCGTGTCAGTTGCCTGAACAACACCTTCGGGCTCGCTTTTATACGTTCCGAGCGCAAAGCCTCCGATAAAAAATAATGTCATAAGCAGTACATACGACGCAATTACCATGCTATTTTTTATTTTATTCATATCTTTCCTCCATATTTACCTTTAACGGTATTTATTTCTTATTATATAAATTTTTTCCGAATTTCGGGGCGAATATACATTTTAAATAAACAGAGCTTTAAATTTTAAACATTATATACAGTTTTTCAAATTGTTATTGACATGAGAACTTATTTATGAGATGATAATAACAAATATATAAAACGGAGGAAGTTAAATATGTATATAGGTATAGACCTCGGAGGCACAAATATAGCAGTCGGGCTTGTTGATGATAACGGCAAAATCATTGCAAAGGACAGCACGCCTACATTAAAAGAAAGAGATTACAAAGAAATAGTAAAGGATATGGCGGAGCTTTCAAAGAAGCTTCTGCTTGACAACGGCTATTCGGAAGATGATGTAAACGCGGTGGGAATAGGCAGTCCGGGAACTATCGACAATTCACGCGGAATTGTGGTATATGCAAATAACATAAAAATGGAGCATGCTCCGGTGGCGGAGGAATTTAAAAAATACATAGATAAGCCCGTAAATATGGAGAATGACGCAAACGCCGCGGCATACGGCGAATATATCGCAAGCGGCGGAAACTCGCAGAGCTTTGTATTCATGACGCTCGGCACGGGAGTCGGCGGCGGAATAATCATAAACGGAGATATATACCGTGGATTTAACGGCGCAGGCGCGGAAATCGGTCACTCCTCAATCGTTTTTGACGGAAAGGAATGTACCTGCGGCAAAAAGGGCTGTTTAGAGGTATACGCTTCGGTGACGGCGCTGATAGACCAAACGCACGAAGCAATGGAAAAGCACTCCGAATCACTAATGCACAAATGGGTTGAAAAAGAGGGGCACGTAAGCGGGCGAACGGCTTTTGAATGTGCAAAAGCGGGCGACGCAACTGCTTTGGCTGTAAAAAACGCATATATAAGATATGTCGCGGAGGGCATAAACAATATGATAAATATTTTCCAGCCCGAAAAATTCGTAATAGGCGGCGGCATAAGCAAAGAGGGCGGCGTCCTGCTTGAGCCGATAAAGGAATTTGTATATAAAAACGACTATAATAAATTCATGCCGAAAACGGAAATAAGCATAGCGAAGCTATATAATGACGCGGGAATTATCGGCGCGGCAATGGCGGCAAAAAATGCGTTTTAATTAAGATAATATAAGAAAAATATCCGACACGCCTGCAGGCGTATCGGATATTTTTTTTATATCACATCTGCCAGTGTAATTTTTTCAAGTTCATCGGAAATCATATTCTGCACATCAAGAAGCTTCTTCTGTACCGCGCAGCCCCCCGAGCGTTTGCATTTGGTTTCGTCGTCACCCATGCAGTGATTTATGTACAGCTTACCGTCTATCGTTTCTATGACCTCTTTAAACGTAATATCGGACGGCTCTTTATTCAGAACATATCCCCCGTTTACGCC
>CAZBXN010000171.1:0-2728 GCA_964496015.1 uncultured Lachnospiraceae bacterium
GAATATGACAAAGGGACACTAAAATATTTAGTGTCCCTTTGTGAATTATTCATTGTTTCTGTCACACGGTCTTTTTAATAATCTCTTTCCATTTTGCGTATGCCGCGTCCCATTTATCGCCGTCCTCGGGCTTATACTCGGTAATGTCAAACGAATTTTTGACCACCTTTCTTCCCTCGTTTAAGTCCTTAATCGCGCCCATGGCAATCGCCTGTACGATTACGTTGCCTATGCTTGTCGCCTCAACGGGTCCCGTGGAAACTACGCGCTTTGTAGCGTTTGCGGTAAAGCAGCAAATCATTTTATCCTTAATTCCGCCGCCCACGATATTTATAACGTTATATTTGTTGCCCGTGACCTCTTCCATTCCCTCGACAGTCTGGCGGTACTTGAACGCAAGACTTTCCGCGATACAGCGGATAACCTCGCCTTTTGTTTCGGGAACCTTCTGACCCGTCATTTCGCAGTATTCGCGGATACGCTTCGGCATATTGCCCGGCGTCTGGAATTTAGCATAATCCGGGTCTATAAGGCTTGCGAACGGCTCTGCCGCGTTTGCCTGTCTTTCAAGCTCGTCAAATGTCAATTCCTCGCCCTCGCGCGCCCACTGACGCTTTGACTCCTGAATAAGCCATAAGCCCATAATATTTTTAAGGAAGCGGATAGTTTTATTAACGCCGCCCTCATTTGTGAAGTTATATTTAAACGCGCCGTCGGTAGTGTTTGGCTTGTCAAGCTCCACGCCCATAAGCGACCACGTTCCCGACGATATGTAAATGAAGTCCTTTTTGTCAACGACGGGCACGGACGCCACCGCGCTGCCCGTATCGTGCGACGCAACAGCCACGACGGGAACTTCGTCAATTCCAAGCTCCTCCGCAAGCTCGGGCTTTACCGTTCCGACAACCGTTCCAGGGAATATAACGTCGGTTAAAATATCGGTCGGTATACCCATTTTTTTCAGCAAATCATACGACCATTCGTAACGCTCGCTGTTATACATCTGCGTGGTTGACGCGTTGGTGTATTCGGTCTTTTTAACGCCCGTCAGGAAGAAGTTAAATAAATCGGGCATCATAAGCAGTGTTTTCGCGTTTTTAAGCGCGCTGTCGCCCGACAGCTTCGCCGACAACAACTGATACAGGGTATTAAACCAGTTAAACGCGATACCCGTTTCCTTAAATATTTCTTCCTTCGGAACAAGCCCAAACGCCTCGTCGTACATTCCCTCCGTGCGTGTGTCACGGTAATGGTAAGGATTGCCGAGAAGCTTATCGTTTTCGTCCAAAAGCCCGTAATCAACCGCCCATGTGTCAATACCTATGCAGTCAATATCCCTGTCGCCCGAATTTGCACACTTTAAAATTCCCTGCTTTATTTCAAAAAACAGGCGCAGTACATCCCAGTGCAGGTCGCCGTTTATATTTACGGGGTCGTTTGAAAAGCGGTGCTTTTCCTCCAGCGTAATTTTTTCCCCGTCGAATTTGGCAAGCATCGCCCTGCCCGAGGACGCGCCGAAATCGAACGCCAAAAATTTATATGTTTTTCCCATTTATTTGCCTCCGTTCATTTTGTTAATATTTAATAAAACAATTATATAATATTTGTGTTTCTTTGTCAATATTTTCAAAGATTTTTTTAATTGTTAAATCCGTTCAGAAGCCTTGACGCATAGTCGGAATTTACTTCCTCCCAGTTAAAGCTGTAGGGCTTCACGCCAGACTGCCAAAGCTGTTCCCGCAAGGTATTGTAAGTTTCTTTCGGCACGGTTGAAGTGTAAATCTGTCCCTCTTTTTCATCATAGACCATAAATTCAAGGCTGCCGTTTTCCTCTTTTCCGAAACGGCATTTTCTTCGCTCCGCCTTGTCGGGCTCCTGCATTAAAATCATCAGCTTTATGACTTCTATAACCTTGTCGTTCATACCGTTATCGAATATCAGTATTTTTTCAAGCAAATCGTTATAGTCCGTGACGAAGCGCATATTATAGTCCTTCAAATTTTCAAGCTCGCCCGAGTCCTTTGACGTGTTCTGCACATTTTCAAGCATCTGCTGCTTTAAAAGCGGGTCGTTGGTCGGCGAAAGCGTTATAATAAGCCGCTTTTCCTCGTCGTTGTATAAAAGCGGCGTCGGCATAAGCGCGGTATGCGAGCACGCGGTACATCTGAACATATTTATTTTTCCCGACAGCAAGTCCTCTTTTAAATCCGCGCTGTCTTTAACCGTGATTGAATTCCACACCATTATGTCGTTTAGTTGTCCGCATTTCGGACAATGTATACTTTGTTTTGAATTTAAGCTCATTGTCTATTCTCCTATCATCTTGTCCGCCGCAACCATAATGCCCAGCTTCGCGCTCTCGTAAGTCAAGCCGCCCTGCATATACGCGATATACGGCGGCTTTATCGGTCCGTCCGCCGACAATTCGATTGACGCGCCCTGCGTAAACGCGCCCGCCGCCATTATGACTTGGTCTTGGTATCCCGGCATATCCCACGGCTCGGGGGTAACAAAGCTGTCAATCGGCGCGCCCTTCTGTATTCCCTGACAAAACGCAATTAGCTTGTCCGCATTGCCGAATTTTATTGACTGAATTATGTCGTGACGCATATCGAGCGGCTTCGGGTCAACCTCAAAGCCGAGCTTTTCAAACACTGCCGCGCAGAGAACTGCGGTCTTAAGCGCCTGCGCCACGGTATGCGGCGCCATAAAAAGCCCCTGATAAAGC
>CAZBXN010000172.1:0-2674 GCA_964496015.1 uncultured Lachnospiraceae bacterium
ACATAGAAAGAGGGTAATTCCAATGAAAATTGCTTTAATCAATGAAAACAGCCAGGCTGCTAAGAATGCAGTTATTGAGGCTACGCTTAAAAAGGTTGTTGAGCCTTTAGGACATGAGGTATTTAACTATGGTATGTACACAGCTGAGGATGATGCGCAGCTTACTTATGTACAGATTGGTATTCTTGCTGCAATTCTGATAAACTCAGGCGCGGCTGATCTTGTTATCACAGGCTGCGGCACAGGCGAGGGCGCATGCCTTGCTTGTAACGCGTTCCCTGGCGTGCTTTGCGGACACGTTGTTGACCCGACGGACGCTTATCAGTTCACACAGGTTAATAACGGCAACTGTATCGCAATGCCGTTTGCAAAAGGCTGGGGCTGGGGCGCTGAATTAAATCTCCAGTATGTATTCGAGAAGCTGTTCGTAGAAGAATGGGGCGGCGGCTATCCGAAGGAGAGAGCAGTTCCCGAGCAGAGAAACGCTAAAATTCTTAACGAAGTTAAGAAGGTTACGCACAGAGATTTGCTTGATATTCTCCCGAATCTTGACCAAGACCTTGTAAAAGGCGCGGTTGCAGGCGAGAAGTTCAAGGATTTGTTCTTCAAGAACGCTAAGTGCGACAAAATTAAAGCGTATGTTGAAACGCTTGTAAAATAATATTTTCAAAACTATTGACAAAAATATTATTGTGGTGTATTATATAGATACCATAGAAAGTGATTATGTGATTCCATGGAATTCACAAAATGGTCAAAAAAGTGAAAGTCCCAAGAGGTGCGACTCTTGGGACTTTCTTTTTGGGCTACTTGTCAGAATGATGTCTGTCTAACCACTTGCAAATATAATTACCGATTATACTTGCCGTGACAGACGATAGGAAAGTGATTAGTATGTCCATGAAATTCACCCCCTTTCATTGGGGAGTTCTGACAATAGTATAATTATATCATATTTTGTCGAAAAAGCAATCGAGGGTCACGGGGAAATAAATCTCTCCTTATTTTTTGATTGTTTTGTATTTCTTGTTTTTATTGACAATTTTAATCTCATAATGTATAATAAAAATATGAAATTTACATAAAGAGGGAGAGAGAATTATGGGATATTATTTTGACGACAGCCGCAGCATAAATGCCTATGAGGGTACGAACCCGCAGGCGATAATTTCCGCGCTTGCGAACCGCTACATGGGTCAGAACCTAAAACACGGGCTTTATTACCGCGCGTACACCAACAACGGCATTGTCCGCACGACCGACTACAGATACCTTGTTGATTTCAACAAGATTTTCCCCGACGCGAAGGACAAGGACTGCGTATGGGCGTTTGCCAAGAGCTACAGTGCAGGAAATTCAAGCGCGGGCTTCGACATCAACTGCTTCGGCCCGATGGTGATGTACGTAAACGGCGAAGTTGTTTATAAATCCGACATTTTCAAGGAGCGTTATTCCGAAACGGCAACAAGGATTTTCGTGGACTTTAAGCCCGGCTGGAACGATATTCGCATACAGTTTAAAAAGACAAAAGCGGGCTTCGGCGCACAGTTCGGCACATGGATAGGCAAATGGGACTATTACACGCTTATGCCGACAGCCGAGCGCGACGGTCAGGAGGGCTTTGTATTTACAGAGCTTGTTTCCGATGATTACGAGCCAAATTTTGAAATCGGCATGAGCGAAAAGGATTTTGACAAAAAGCTTTATCCCGAGCTTAATTGGAGCGCGCAGGAGCAGAAAAAGGGACAGCTTACGCGCATGTTCGGCGAACCGAAAGGAAAATACGCCATGGCGTGGGTTAAGGGCTTTTTCAACAACATGGGAACAAATCCGTATAATTTCACGCTTGAAGCAAAAGGCGAAACGATTGTATATATAGATAGGAAAGAAATTTTCAAAACCGCATGCGGAAAAGAAAAATTCAGCGTAGATTTGCCGTTCGGCGAGCATGACATATTCGTCAAATCAATCTGCGGCGGCGACTGGGGCTTTAATTTGACATGCGGCGGCATACCGTTCACGAGCGCGGCAAGAGTTAAAGGCGCGCCCGATGAATGGATGTACATAGGTCCGTTTGACATGGATTTTGAATTCCCGTTTGACAGGGCGTGCGACATGCTCCACGTTGTCGGCGAGCCGAAAACCTATTGGCGGCTTGACGCGCCCGACACATTCGTAAGACCGTACAATGAAAACACGCTGTTCGGACGCTGGAATTATCCTCTCGGCGTTACAATATACGGCTTGCTTCATACCGCGCTTTTAATCGGTTCAAAGGACATTCAGCAGTACATAAAAGACCACATTCAGCTTTGCTGCGATACGCTTGAATACGCGCTCTGGGATAAGGAGCAGTACGGCGGCGCGACGTCAATCCACAACCTGCTGACGAGTATCGACAGTCTTGACGACTGCGGCTCGTTTGCTTCAACCATGCTTGAGGTTCACAAGTATCTGACGATTGACGGAGTTAAGGCGGCTGCCGACTATGTGGGCGACTATATTTATAACCATCAGTCGCGTCTGGAGGACGGAACATTTTTCCGCAAGGATATGATGCACCACTTCCACAATCAGACAATGTGGGCGGACGATTTATATATGAGCGTTCAGTTCCTTGTAAGATATTACGAGTTCACGGGCGACCAAAAATATATTGAAGACGCGGCAAATC
>CAZBXN010000173.1:0-2614 GCA_964496015.1 uncultured Lachnospiraceae bacterium
AGAATATCCTTAATCATCTTCCATATTATTCTTGTCATTTCGTCGCCGTCCATCTCGACAAGCGGCGTTTTCATCTGAATTTTTGCCATTTTTGTATCCTCCTTAATTTGCCATAAACTCTAAAACAGGGAGTTCCTCGGAACTCCCTTATTCTCTGTATATTTTAGCATAAAAATATGAAAAAGTCAACATTATTTTCCATTATCCAGCAAATCTTTAAAATCATTTTCGGGCATCGGGCGCGCATAGAAAAATCCCTGTGCCATCTGACAGCCTGCCTGCCGCAGAAAATCGCGCTGTTTTTCCGTTTCGACGCCCTCGCAGATGGTATTGATTTTAATTTTCTTTGCCATTGCGATAATTTCCTCTACAATAATTCTGCTGCGTTCGGACTCGTCCGTTGTTTCAAGGAACGCCTTGTCGATTTTCAGCGTGTCAATCGGAAGCTCGCGCAGTAAATTAAGCGAGGAATATCCGCTGCCGAAATCGTCCATGGAAAGCGTAAAGTCATGTTTTTTAAGGTCGTCCATAAGCTGAATTGCGGATTTGTCTTCATCACTGAAAATACTTTCCGTAATTTCCATTTCAATAATATCCTTGGAAATATTATATTTTTCCGTCAGCTTTTCAAGCTGCTGCGTAAATGAGCTGCTGCCCAAATGACATCTTGAAACATTCATTGATATAGGCACAACGCGCTTGCCCTCTGAAATCCTGTCATGTAGCATTTTCATTACAGCCTCATAGACGTAAAAATCTATTTCTACAATAAATCCGTTCTTTTCAAACAGCGGTACAAAATCTCCGGGCGAAATAAGTCCCTTTTCCGGGTGCTGCCATCTGACAAGCGCCTCCGCGCCTATTATTTCACTCGTCCGCAAGTCGTATTTGGGCTGGTAATATACAACAAACTCTTTATTTTTGAGCGACTGGTGCATGGTAGATTCAAGCTCGTTTTCCTTTTCAAGCTTTTCGCACATTCTTTCCGTGAAATACACTATCGCATGTCCGCCCATACCGTGTATTTTGGATTTGGCAAATTTTGCCCTGTCGAGAAAAGTCGCCATATCCTTATCCGAAGTTTCCTTATACGAGAACGGACATACGCCGACCTTAATCGGAAGCACGTAATGTGTTGTATTTTTAATGTCAATATTTATATTTGCTATATTTTCGAGAAGCTCTCTGCCTTCTTCGCTTTCCTCAACCATAACAAGGAATTCGTCGCCCGTATTTCTCGCATAAATTCCCTTACTGCCGACTATCTTCTTTATATTAGCCGCCACTCTTTCAAGCGACTGATTACCGACGGCATAACCGAAACGGCTGTTTACAAGGCTGAATTTTTCAATGTCAACGGACGCGAGCAAATACTGCTTGCCTCTGTTGTTTTTAAGCTCCCTTTTAACTGCCCTAAGAAATGTTCCCTTATTCCAAAGTTTCGTCACCGAATCTATGGTAGTTTCATATTTAAGTTTGCTCCAGCGCATAAACACAAATGCAAGCGCCGCGGCTATTATCAGGCATATAATAAAGAACAATTCCTTATGAGCTATCATATATTCGTGCACGTTCGGAACGTATATACTGTTTAATATGTACCGTCTTGAAATAGACTCATCGTCATTTATCGGCTTACAGTTAATAAACCTGTTGAGCAGCGTTACCATTGCATCGGGACAGCATACTGACGATACGCCGAGAGAAATCGGCACATACAGGCTTAAATCGCTGTTCACCTCGACATTGGAGTATTCCAGAAGGCTCATATTTGTTTTGAGCGTTATATTGTTTACAAGCGTTATATCAGCTCGTCCGCTGTTTACCGCAGACAGCGCATCTTCGGTATTGCCGCATATAAGCTCCGTCCAATTCGGATATTTTTCTTTTATGTAGCTTTGAATTGCAATATCGTTCTTCGGCACCGACACGGTATAATCCTCCGTGCTCTTAACCACCTTGGATTTTTTCGCTATGACATTGTATTCAAGAACCGTATACGGCTCGCTTGCCGTATAAAGTCCCTGCCAGTCGCCGTACACGGACGCGACTAAATCGGCTTTGCCGAGCGTCATAAGCGTTTCAAGCTGTCCGTCGGATTCATACGGAATATATTGTAATTTTATTGAAGCATTATCGAAAATTTCATTGATATAATCGGGATAAATACCCTTATATGTTCCGTCCTCATAATATGAAAACGGATAATCGCTGCCCTTAATAAGAATTCGCAGCTCCGAAAAATTACTGTATGCTTTCTGCTCAGCCTCGCTCCAATCCGAATGGACAGGCTCGTTTTCAGCGCAGACAAATATACTGTTACATATAATCAGCAACAGTATTGATATAAACACTTTTATTTTAAGTAATCGTTTCATTGACAAAAGCCTCTTCACAAAAAATCAATGTCTCAACATCATTGTCTATGATGTATTGTAACATAAATTTCATATAAATGCAATACTATTTTTGTAATTTTCACAAAAAAGCTACTCATTTGGCAAAAATTTTAAGTGAAAATATTCAATAGATTTTTTTAAATCATAAGATACAAAACACCGCATATAAATAATAACATAAATAATGGACAAAAGGAGGAAAAAAGAAAGTGGAG
>CAZBXN010000174.1:0-2481 GCA_964496015.1 uncultured Lachnospiraceae bacterium
GAATGTGGCATCAGGTCTTGAACGATTGGGACTCCTATCCCGAAACCTCCTGCACGTCCATGTTTATCTACGCGTTCTCGCGCGGAATACGCTTCGGCTGGCTTAACAACCCCGAAAAGTACGTTAAGGCGATTTATAAAGCGTGGGAGGCAATTTCAAAAACGAGCGTGGATACGGACGGAAACGTTTACGGCGTGTGCCGCGGCAGCGAATTTTCGTTCATTCCCGATTATTACAAGTACGAGCTCGGCTGGAATTTGAACGACACTCACGGAACGGGCATTGTAATGCTCGCGGGTATTGAGGTTATCAGATTAAACGAATTTCTGGCTGAATAATTGTATATTTTGCATTAGTCATAATTAACAAATAAAAAAGCGGTTTTTCAAAAACCGCTTTTTTATATTGTGAAAATAACCAAAAGAATTGACAGGTTTTTAGTTGATTTGGTAGATTTTAAGCCTTTTTCAAGACACGAGCATTTTTTTATTTTCAGCGCAAAATGTGTATTTTACACAAAACATAAAAAAAATTTCAAAAAAAATGCAATAAATTAACAAAAATCTCTTGCAAAATTTATAAAAATATACTATAATAAGTATATCAGCTTTAACTGTTTGTGCAATTTGCAGACTAAATCAGGAGTTTTTACAGATTGTTACAGTTAAGGAAGGCATTAAATATTTTAGGGAGGGTTATATATGGCCAAAGTTCAAAAAGCTGTCCTTTCTCCGGAGGAAAAAGCGGCAGCGAAAGCAAAAAGATGGGCGCAAATCAGAAAAGATAAATTGATGTACCTGATGCTCCTTCCGGGCTTCCTGTATTTCATAATCTTTAAGATTGTTCCTATGTGGGGTGTTTTAATTTCATTTGAAAACTACTACGCTGGAATTCCGTTTTTTGCGAACATCGCTAATAACTGGATAGGTTTTGACAACTTCATTCAGTTCTTCACAGACTCAAGTTTCTTGCAGCTCCTCAGAAACACGCTCATAATTTCATTTATGAACCTGATTTTCTACTTCCCGCTGCCGATTATTTTAGCACTGCTGCTAAACGAAATCAAGGTACAGTGGTACAAAAAAGCGCTGCAGACGCTTGTATATGTTCCTCACTTCGTATCAATGGTTGTCATCGCATCAATCACGTTCATGCTTTTAAAGACACCGTCAATGGAGGGCTACAGCGGCGGCGGTTTGTATGAGATTATCAAAGCCATTACAGGTAAGGGCGTAAACGTTCTTGAAAATCCGCTTTCGATTTACTGGATTTTGCTCTTCCAGGCAATCTGGAAAGAAACAGGATGGGGTACAATTATCTTCCTGGCAGCTCTTGCAGGCGTTGACGTAGAGCAGTACGAAGCAGCTATCGTTGACGGCGCAAACCGTTTCCAGCAGCTCATATACATCACATTCCCCGCAATTCTGGGAACTATCGTAACGATGTTTATCCTGCGTATGGGAAGTGTGCTTGACACAGGCTTCGAGCAGATTATCCTTATGCAGAACAACCTGAACAGATCAACGTCGGAAACATTTGATACATACGTTTATCAAATCGGTAGAGTCGAAGGTAACTACGGTTATTCGACAGCCGTTGGTTTGTTTAAGTCCATAATCAGTATTATTTGTATTCAGACTGCTAACCGTCTTGCTAAAAAGGCAGGTCAGGAAGGCTTATTCTAAGAAGGGGAGTGACATCAGATGATTAGTATTAAAAGACGAAGTGTAGGCGACTTCATCGGTGATATAATTATTTACGTCTTGTTAACGGCTATCGCCGTTATCATGGTTATACCGTTTATCTACGTTATAGCCGCGTCCTTCGCGTCGGAATTTGAAATTCAGTCAAGACCGCTGTTCCTTATTCCGAACGAGCCGACACTGGACGCTTACGCAAGAATTTTTAATATGAACGACATGGGCGGCAGAGTATTCCGTTCGCTCGGTATCTCGGTTTTGAGAACTATTGTAGGTACATTTATTAACCTGTTCTTCACAACAACAATGGCTTACGGCTTATCAAGAAAAAATCTTATAGGCAAGAAACCGCTTCTTAACATGGTACTCTTTACCATGGTATTCAGCGGCGGTATGATTCCGGGCTTCCTTGTTGTTAAAGGTCTTGGAATGTATAATACATATTGGGCTCTTATTCTGCCGGGCGCAATCAGTGCATATAATATGCTTATCGTAAGAAACTTCTTTATGGAGCTTCCCGCGGAGCTTGAAGAAGCGGCGTCAATCGACGGCTGCAATGAACTTATAATTTTCTTAAAGATAGCGCTTCCGCTGTCGCTGCCGTGTCTTGCAACCTTCGGCTTGTTCTACGCGGTCGGACATTGGAACGACTATTTCTCGGCTCTGCTTTACTTAAACGACCAGAACAAGTTCCCGTTCCAGCTCGTACTAAGAAACATAGTAATGCAGACGCAGGAATCAATAACAGACCCGACGCAGTTACCGCCGTCAGATACTCTGA
>CAZBXN010000175.1:0-2408 GCA_964496015.1 uncultured Lachnospiraceae bacterium
CGATAGGTCACGCCGCGGAGTCTGCCTATAATTTCCGTAAAACGCACGGCGAGTGTGTGGGGCTCGGCATGATTGCCGCCTTTTATATCGCGAGAAAACGCAATATGATAACGGACACGGATTTTGCAGACGTTGAAAAAATTTTGCTGAGCTACGGATTTGAAATATGCGCCGATATACCTGATAACGACATTGTTTATGCGTATATGATGAACGATAAAAAGAAAGTTCAAAATACGCTGAAATTTGTTCTGCCCGTTTCAATCGGCGAAGTTGTGCAGAAAGAAGATGTAAGCAAAGAAGAAATTTACGAAGCGATAGATTATATAAGGAGATAAGTATGATTTATTTGATATTAGCCGCGCTTGTTGTGATAGCCGACCAAGCTGTAAAATATCTTGTCGTGTCGCATATCGCACTCGGAGAAACGGCGTTTTCGGTTTTGGGACTTTTCAGCATCACGTATGTGAAAAACGAGGGCGCGGCGTTTTCGATTATGTCGGGCAAGGTATCGGTATTAAGCGTTGTATCAGTGATATTCTGTATAGGAGTAATAGCCTATTGGATTTGGAAAAAGCCAAAAAACAAGCTGCTCTGCACATCTCTTGCGCTGATGTTTTCGGGCGCGCTGGGAAACGCGATAGACAGGATTTTACGCGGTTTTGTCGTGGATTTTATAAACGCGGAATTTATAAGCTTTCCCGTGTTTAATATTGCCGACATGGCAATCGTAATCGGCGCGGGACTGCTTGTGCTGTATGAGATACTGTTTGATAAAAAGGAAGATAAAAAGGAAAATGCAGACGATAATTCTTAACGCCGCGCCCGAAAACGCGGGCGAAAGGCTTGACAAATTCATAGCCGGCAACAGCGATATTTCGCGCAGTTATGCGGCAAGCCTATGCGAAAACGGCGGCGTTCAAAGCGGCGGCAAGCCGCTTAATAAAAATTACAAAATAAAAGGCGGCGAGGAAATTGAAATTTCCGTACCCGAGCCGCAGCCGGTTGAAGCGCAGCCCGAGGATATTCCGCTTGACATTGTATATGAGGACGGCGACGTAATCGTAATAAACAAGCCGCAGGGAATGGTCGTTCACCCCTCTGCGGGCAACGAAACGGGAACGCTTGTAAACGGCTTGCTTTATCACTGTAAATTATCCGCGATAAACGGCGTAATACGTCCCGGGATTGTGCATAGAATTGACAAGGACACCTCGGGGCTTATTATTGCGGCGAAAAACGATAAAGCGCATTTGTCGCTTGCGGAGCAATGGAAGTCGCAGAAGCCTTTACGGAAATATATCACGCTTGTGAACGGCAACGTAAAAGAGGACGGGGGGACAATAAATAAGCCCATCGCGCGCCACCCCAAAGACCGCAAAAAAATGGCAGTCGTACACGGCGGACGAGAGGCTGTAACGCATTTTAAGGTACTTGAACGGTTCGGACAGTACACGCTTCTTGAATGTACGCTTGAAACGGGCAGAACGCATCAGATACGCGTGCATTTGGCGTCGGAGGGACATAGCGTGGTCGGCGACAAGACCTACGGCATAAAAAAGGAAAAATTTAATTTGGCGGGTCAGCTTCTGCACGCCAAGACGCTCGGGTTTATTCACCCGGCGACGCATGAACAGATGATTTTCACCTCCGAAATTCCCGATTATTTCCAAAATGTGCTTAATAAGCTCGGAAAATAAAAACTTTTTGTTAACTTTGTTTGAATAAGACTTGAATTTTCGGCGTAAAAATTGTATAATATATGATGTATGTTATCCGCGCACGGTGTGATATGCGCGAAATATGCTAAGGGGAGATGACAGCTTAAATGAAAAAGAAATTATGTGTGATTTTCGGCGGGCAGTCGCCGGAACATGAAATATCGAGAAAATCCGTAACCTCGATTTTGAATAATCTTAATAAGGAAAAGTATGATATTGTCACAATCGGAATAACGAAAAACGGCGAATGGTACTTGTATTCGGGCGATTATTCCAAAATCGAAAACGGTGACTGGGAAAAGGAAAAATCAAATAAAAAGGCTGTTTTGTCGCCCGACGCGGCAGATAAAGCAATAATCGTATTTGACGGCGATACATATTCAAAACTCCATATTGACGTTATTTTCCCCGTGCTTCACGGCGAATACGGCGAGGACGGAACCATTCAGGGACTTTTTGAAATGTCGGGTATTCCGTACGTCGGCATGGGAGTTATGGCGTCGGCGAATGCAATGGATAAGACAACGACTAAAATCGTATTCAAAAACGCGGGTATTCCGCAGGCTGACTGGGTTGTGGTAAACACTTCCGACGATTTTGAGGCAAAAGCCGATGAAATAGAGAAAAGGCTCGGTTATCCGTGCTTTGTAAAGCCCGCGCGAACAGGCTCTTCCAAGGGCGTCGGCA
>CAZBXN010000176.1:0-2369 GCA_964496015.1 uncultured Lachnospiraceae bacterium
CGCGTTTTACGTTACGAAAAAGGAACGCGCCTACGCCATAACCGCGAGCGACAGCGATAAACAGCTATTGGCGAGAGCGGTAAACGGCGAGGCGAGAGGCGAGCCGTATGAGGGACAGGTTGCCGTTGCGGCGGTTATTTTAAACAGGGTCAATCATTCGTCCTTCCCGAACACAATCCCCGGCGTGATTTACGAGCCGTATGCGTTTACTGCCGTGAGCGACGGACAGATAGACGTTCCGATTGCGGAAAATTCAACTGTATATAAGGCGTGCGAGGACGCGCTTAACGGCTGGGACCCCTCGGACGGCGCGCTGTATTATTTCAATCCCGAAACAGCTACAAGCGCGTGGATTTGGTCACGTCCGCTTATTAAGACGATAGGCAAGCACAGGTTCTGCAAATAAACCCGTATAAGAGTATGGATATATTGAAAGGAGAAAGAATATGGAAGAAACAAACAGCATGAAAAAAACAAGCAAGGCGCATATATGGGCGTACACGATTTTGGGTATCGCGCTCGCATGCGCGCTCATATGGGGCTTTACGGCACAGAAAAACGCGAGCGCGCTTACGGTTACGGTTGACAACCAGTATAACCGCGCGTTCCATGAGCTTGTCGGATATATTGACGACATCGACACGCTTCTGACAAAGGCGCAGCTTGCGAGCTCGCCGTCACAGCTTGCGTCGATTTCAAACGATATTTTCAGAGAGTCCGCGTCGGCAAAGTCCTGCTTCGGCGAATTGCCGACCTCCGAGGTGCAGCTTGACAATACCGCGAAATTTCTGTCGCAGGTCGGCGACTATACCTACGTACTGTCGCAGAACATGATTAACGGAACGGCAATATCCGACGATGAATATAAAACGCTTGCAAATCTTAACGAATACGCGTCGTCGCTTAAAAATTCGCTTCAGGATATTCAGTCGGGGATTTACAGCGGCGATATAAAAATCTCGTCAAGACACAGCAGGAAAGCGCTTAACAGTGTGTCGGCGGCGGGAAACGACATTCTGGCGGATTTGGAGAACGTGGAAAAATCGTTCGCCGAATATCCGTCGCTCATATATGACGGGCCGTTTTCGGAGCATATAGAAAATCAAAAGTCGGTAATGCTTGAAAATGCCGAAGAAGTAAATCAGGACGAGGCGAAAAAGAAAGCGGAAGCCTTTTTGGGCGAGGACAACCTTGAATTTGAAAGCGATACGCAGAATACTGCGATTGACGCGTTCACCTTTACGAAAACAAACAAGAACTCCCAGATTTCAATAAGTATCACGAAAAAGGGCGGCTATGTTTTGTATTTCTTAAAGGCGGAAAAGACGGGAAAAGAAAAGCTTGATGTGGCGTCCGCGACGGAAAGAGCGAGGAAATTCCTTGAAAAGCACGGCTTCAATAACATGGTAAGCAGCTATTACCAGAAAACAAACGGCGTCGCTACAATCAATTTTGCGGCTGCCGAGGGCGATATTGTGTGCTACAGTGACCTTATAAAAGTAAAAGTCGCGCTTGATACAGGCGATATTGTCGGCATGGAAACAAAGGGGTATCTCATGAACCATAAAGACAGGGGTTTAGGCGAACCGAAAATGACGGTTGAGGAAGCGAAAAATCATGTTTCGACACATCTTGCCGTAACCGCGACAAAGCTTGCGCTTATCCCAAAAGACAGCTTGCGTGAAGTGCTCTGCTATGAGTTTAAGGGCACGTTTAACGACAAGAACTTTATCGTTTACGTCAACGCAGATAACGGACGCGAGGAGAATATCCTTATGCTGATAGAAAACGAGGACGGAATATTGACAATATAGAGAAATTTTTTTGAGGACGATGCAAAAAACTCCGTTCGTTAAGGAACGGAGTTTTTACATATGCGCTGTTTAATTTCCGCCTGCCGCGCAAAGCGGCTTCATACCCGATATACTTTCCCAAAGCATAACCCTGACTTTGCCGTTTGCGTTAAAGCTTTGCGGGGATACAGGCGGATTTTCACCCTTTACAAGCGGTATAGTCTGCACGCTGACGCTTAATAATTTGCTATTGTCATACGACGCGAAAATCACTGTATATGTACCGTCTTTCGGAACGGTTACAATCGCTTTTCCGTTTTCGTACTTTATGCTATAGTCGGCGGATGGAGCATGTGTAGGTGTTGCTGTAGGTGTTGCCGTCGGTGTTACAGTTGGTGTCGCGGTCGGGGTTGCTGTCGGTGATGTGGTCGGCGTTGCCGTTGGTATTGCGGTCGGACTTGCCGTTGGTGTTGCTGTTGGTGTTGCAGTGGGTGTCGCTGTCGGCGTGGCTGTCGGACTTACGGTAGGACTTGCCGTCGGCGTAACAGGTATCTGTTCGCGGTTGGAGCGCAAAAC
>CAZBXN010000177.1:0-2318 GCA_964496015.1 uncultured Lachnospiraceae bacterium
CGTTTTTCCGCTGCCCGCGCCCGCGAGTACGAGAAGCGGCCCTTCCGTCGTCATAACAGCCTCGCGCTGCATATCGTTTAAATTTTCAAACATATTAAAAAACCTTTCATATTTTTATTTTGAGTATATTATATCATAGGTTTTTAAATTTTTCTATGTTTTTTTAAAACAAATATTCAAAATGTTTTTCAGTATAATACCGCCGCATTAAGGTAAAGTTAAATGCGTGAAAGGAGATGAAATCATGAAAAAAATTACAAAAATTATGGCAATATCAACCGTTTTGACGCTTGTATTTTCGTTTACGGCGGCAAATGCGGCGCAATATGTAATACCGTCGGGCGAGCCTGTCGGCGTGAAAATTTACACTGACGGACTGCTTGTTGTCGGAATTTCGTCCGATTGCCCGCAGACGGGCATAAAAACGGGCGACAGAATAAAAAAGGCGAATAACACCGCGCTCGTTTCGACGGAACAGTTTGTGTCAATCGTAAATAAATACCACGACAGCCTGACGCTTGATATAGACCGAAACGGCGAGGAGAAGGCAATATCCGCAAAAGCCGTTAAAAACGAGGACGGGACATACAAGCTCGGCGTATGGGTGCGCGACAGCACGGCGGGAATAGGAACAATAACTTATTATGATGCTGAAAATAAGTCCTTTGCCGCGCTCGGTCACGGAATAACAGATGTCGATACAGGTAATATTTTAACCGTAAAATCGGGTAATATTCTTCCTTGTCAAATTCTTTCCGTCACGAAAAGCGAAAACGGAAATCCGGGGGAACTGAACGGTACTTTCAGCGGAAATTCGTTGGGTGAAATAAAGGAAAATGCCGACAACGGAATTTTCGGAAAAACCGACGCCGTGCCCGAGGGCGAGAAAACGGAGGTCGCGGAGCCTGATGAAATAGAAGAGGGAAACGCGGAAATTTTAGCCGATATAGACGGAAACGGAACAAAGAGATACAGCATAAATATAACGAAAATTTCAAAAAACGAGAAGAACAGAAAAAATCTTGTGCTGACGGTTACCGACGAAACTTTGCTTGATTTAACGGGCGGTATCGTTCAGGGCATGAGCGGCGCGCCGATTATCCAAAACGGCAAGCTTATAGGCGCGGTCACGCACGTGTTTATAAACGACTCTGCCAAAGGCTACGGCACATTTGCGAAAAATATGACGGAAAAAAGCAATAAAATATAGATTGTAAACCACAAATCGATTTTAAAAGGTTGACAAATACCGCGCGTTATATTATAATATTTCCCGAAAAAGATATTCGGAGGTACAAATTATGAAAACAAAAACTATGGTATTATGCGCGGTATTTGCGGCAATTTTATGCGTCTTTTCGGTAATTTCAATCCCGATAGGGCCCGTGCCGGTTTCGCTGGGCGTGTTGGGCGTAATGCTCGCGGCGGTTATTTTAGGACCGAAAAGAGGGGCGCTGTCGGTGCTTGTGTTTATATTGCTCGGCTGTATCGGACTGCCCGTGTTTACGGGCTTTCGCGGCGGATTTCAGGTGCTTGCGGGAGTGACGGGCGGATATATCTGGGCGTACATACCTATGGCGGTCATAATCGGTCTTTTCACGCTTAATCCGCCCGAAAACAAATGGCTTGCAATGCTTAAAATATTCGCGGGCTGTATTATCGGGATTGTGGTTCTATATGCGCTTGGGACAATTCAGTTTATGATTGTAAAGCAGGCGGATTTGAAAACGGCTCTGACCCTATGCGTAATTCCGTTTATACCGTTTGAACTCGGCAAATCCGTTGTCGCCGTGTATGGAGGCTTTCATGTGTCAAAAGCGCTTAAAGCGGCAGGCTTTTTGGCATAAAACATAAAAATGGAAAAAATTAAAAATCCCCGTGAGCTGCGGCTTTTGGGGATTTCTTTTGAGTTGTTTACGGTAAATTCTGCGGAAATTGTATCAGCGAACAAACAAATTGCAAATTGTCCTTGAAATTTTGAGGAAAATATTGTATAATGTTAGAATGAAATAAGTTATGGAGGCGATTGGACTGGAAAGAAGCAAAATCGACAGAATAAACGCGCTTGCAAAAAAGGCAAAAACGGAGGGACTTACGGACGAGGAAACGCGTGAGCGTGATGTCCTGCGGAAAGAATATCTTGCGGCGGTACGGGCAAATTTTAAGTCCACGCTTGATAATATTGAATACAAAGATTAAAAAGGAGAAGTTTAATATGTCACTGATTTTACCAAAGGGTTATAAATCCGACCTTGACGGACGGACAACGGAAAAAGCGATTAAATTTATAAAGGACACATTTCAGCATGAAATTGTCG
>CAZBXN010000178.1:0-2241 GCA_964496015.1 uncultured Lachnospiraceae bacterium
TATCTTTGCTTATTCCCTTTACAATTCCGCTTTGAAATGCAATCTGTAAATAAGGGTAATACCATTCGTCAACGGCAACATCATTAAATGTCATATTCTCCCGACTTGCAGACGATATATCAAAGGTCAGAACCAGCATTTTGACAAATTCCTCACGGGTAATATTATCCTTTGGTCTGAAATAGCCCGAGCCGTCTCCGCTCACTATACCTTCGGAAAACAATTTGTTTACTGCATTTTCTGCCCACTCAAAGCTTTCCATATCTTTAAAGCCATCGGTAATATCATCTTTTTTATTGTCCGCATTTTTGTAGTCCGTTGAATCTGTTTTGGGAACAGGAGTTCCGCCGCCCGTAACCGTAACAGGGACTTTTCCGCCTCCCGAGCCGCCGCTGCCCGAACCGTTTCCGCCTCCGCTTTCACCGTTCTGAGCTTTTGTTACAGCTTCGTCTAAAGCATTAAAATCACTGTATGTATTATACGCTATCTTTCGGCATACCTCTGTTGTAAGACGATTTGTATTATAATTCGGGCGCAGCTGGGATATTACTGTTTTAACATCTCCCGCACCTGTCGGATTTTTTGTCACCGACAAAATAAGCGCGTCCGCAACTGCTGAGTCAAAGCTGTCCAGAGTATTAAACGGCGCAAGAGCGCGTAAAAATTTCGCCATTTGCGACTTTGCGGTATCTGTCACATAGTCTGCCGACAGAACCTTTTTCATAGGGTTCTCGTTCATTGGCTTTATCATAGACGAATAGTCAGTCAGATTAGTCACTTTACCGTCTGACACCGCCGCAGCGACCGCTGCGCGCTGATAAACAGCGGCGCAGGATAATTTGTCACTCGTATCAAAGGGCGCGGCGGCAGTAACAAGCCTTGCAATAACCGCTGAATTTACGGTATCGTCAAACGGTGATACAAATTGCAGTTTGACACGGTTTTGCTTTATATATGCCTCAGCGTCATTTACACCCGAAGCCGCCGCCCTGTTTAAACCCTCAATCGCTGCGCGGTTGTCGTCCGCATTTGCATACGGACGTACCGTGTCAAGCAATTCCTCATTCTTCTGATATATCCGAATACGATATTCTCCGGTAGGACAATCCCTCAGATTTATCCGAAGTGAAAATTCTCCGTCTTTCTTCGGCTTTATCTGGTTTGTATAAACTACTGCTCCGTCTTTAATATTATCAGCATCTTGTATTGTAAAATTATTGCCGAGGACTGAAACGGAAATATCAGCCGTTCCGCTCGGCGCAGTTCCCGTGACCGTGAGCCGCGCGTCTGCATCGAACATTCCCGCCTCCGCCGCCGCATATACCGAAACAGGTAAAAGCAGACAGAGTAATACGGTAAATAAAAAACTGATTTTTTTCATTGAATTATCCTCCTGCCTAATGCTTTATGCACATATCATTGATTTTTTCTGCTGCCGTAAGCGCAATAAGGATTCATTTTTTCAAAGCCATCCCATATAAACACTCTCTGTTCCGCCCACTCCGCCGGTGCGCTGTGCGCTTCGCTCATAGAAATATTTTCCGTCTTGCCTGCGTCTACAGTAAACTTTTCATATTTTACCGCGCTGACTATATCTTCCTCACTGTTATAATAAGCGCTTATTATATAAACATTTGCCGCCGTTTCCGACGTATTGGTTATTACAGCGCTTGCCTTGCCGTCTGCGTCAATAACAGGAGCGGCTGCCTGTACGATGCCTCCTCCCGTTGTAAACTGTGCGGAGGTATCGCCGTATGTCACGGTATAAACCGTATTGGGGGAAAGCGTTGCGTTATCACCCGTAAAGTCAAAACGATAAATACCGTCCTCACCCAATACTGCCGTCAGGCTGTAATTCTTTTCTGTATTTGTAATAACAGGTAATGTATCAAGCTTTGTATCATTTGTGAATGACAATTCTATTTTACTCAGCGCGGACGGTACAATTTTATTTTCTGCCCGTACCTCGTCACCCTCGCTGTCTAAAAGTCTGGTCTTTTTCAGACCGTTCGGATTTGCTCCCGCCCTAAATACGGTTGTGTCAATCGTTTTTCCGACCAAAGTCTGAATTTTTGACGCATCGGGAAGCTCAATAATAAATATTTCGCCGTTCTTACGTTCGGGCAGTCTGCTTAACACCAGCGTTTCTCCCATGTTATTAAGGTCAAAGCCCGAAACCGTTTCACCGTTTAACAACAACGGGTCGTCTGCGGTATTATACTTTTTAATCTTAAAATCAGA
>CAZBXN010000179.1:0-2239 GCA_964496015.1 uncultured Lachnospiraceae bacterium
TACGCAACAATTCCGTTTTTATTATCAACCGTTCCCGGACAACCGATTCCGACAGACTTAATTTCTGATATTTGACGGTCTGCACCGTTTACTACGTCAATACACAAGTTCGCCATATCCTCAACTATTTCCTCAACAGGTCTTTGCGCAAGTGTCGGAACTGACGATTTATATATAATATGTCCTGTTTCATCTACCACTCCGGCGGCAATATTCGTTCCGCCCAAGTCTATTCCTATATACATTTTATCTACTCCTAACTTATATTGCTCATCACAGAATACACGTATCTGACACATCTTTATATGGAGGGTGTGTTGGTTCTTAAATGGGGGGATAACAAGAAAAATCCGTATATTCTGAGATAAATAATATATTCCTCACATAAATTACGGAATTATTATACTATCAGAAATCTGCAAAATCATATCCTGCGACTTAATTAACTGTGCTAAATTAAATGAATTTTTCGGCAAGCACTTTGCTTTTACATACGAAGTCCCTACTTGCTCCGGGCAATGTACATCAGTTCCACATAGCTTTAATTTATTAAGTCTTTCTGCGCATTGAGCTGCCTTGTTAATTCTCGAATTGTGATGTATGTGCATATTAAATACTTCTATTCCATCAACAAATTCCATATTTATCTCTTTCATTCCATCACGAAAAGGATGCGCTTGCAAGATAACATTTCTCTCATTTTTAAATTCTTTATAAAATGTTTCTATATCTTTATCCAAATATAGGCATGCCTTTTTAATGTCTGTTTTATCTATTCCATACACAAGATAGTCATTCATCGACTCATTTTCAAATCGTATCTCCATACCAAGACATACTTTTAACTTATCACCTGCCGCTTCCGAAAATTCAGCATATGCTTTATAGTAAAATTCCGCATAAGCTTCATCGCTTTCAAACTCGTTTCTGTATCCTAAAGAAAAATGATTGGTAAGAGCAACAACAGAATATCCATTATCAATAAACAGTTTAGCTAACTCCTTTGGTGATATTTGAGAACACTTGCTTACCGGATATGAATGAGAATGAAATTCACATTTGTACGGATATTCTTTAGTTAATGTTTTTTTTGTAATCATCTTTTTTCTCCTAACATAATCTGATTTTCTGTACATGTCTCATCAAGCATAGATTGCCGTTCTTGTGCAATCATAGGATGAATTGGAGTAACAATTGTTACATTTGGTCCCAAATCACAATAATCACCTCATAAAATATATCACTCATTACAGAATACACGGTATTAAACACATCTTTAGGGGAGAGTGTATTGCTTTTTAGAGGGGCAACAAGAAATCCGTATATCCTGAAATCAATAATACACATCATTAACATATCGCTCATCACAGAATACACGGTTATTTTAAGTAACAAGAAAAAGAGGGAGAGAGTCTTATTATTGGGGTATTTACATGAGTTGCCGTATATTCTGAGATCAGCGATATGTTTTTTTATTAAATCTTTAAAATTGTTCCTTTTCCGTCTTGTATTTCAACTGAATGTAATTTGCCTTTATACATCAGCTTAAAGCCCATACCGTTCCACTTTTCCGGCAAATTCGGTCTGCATACAAGCTTTCCGTTTCCCTCGCTTATGCCTGCGAAGCCTCTAACTGCCGCTATCCACGCGCCGCCCGCGCTTGCAGGGTGTGTGCCGCCTATGTATATCGAGCCTGCCCATTCCTTTCCGCCTTTTGTTAAATCAGCCTTTGCGGACTTCATAAACATCGGGTATGCGATTTCCGGATTATCAGTATAACACGCCAGCAGTGAATACATACACGCTGACAATGACGAACCGTGTTCTGTGCGCGGTTCATAGTATTTTAAGTTCTCTTCCATTATTTCTTTTGTATAATCATCTTTGAACATACTGAGCATTGCAACGACGTCCGCCTGCTTGATTACCTGTGTATCAGCCGCGACTCCATATGCTCCGCCCCAGTATTCCTTCGGATTTATTATTCTTGACCGCACTGTGTTAAGACTTGCGTCCTCTAACTTGAAATATCCGTCAAACTGTTCTATTATGCCATTGCTGTTTGGTTCTTTTATCAGAATGTTTTCTGACGAGTCCTTTAACATTTCTTTCAATTCACTGTTTATCGGACATTTCCCCGACAATTCAAGCGCTGTGTCAAACACAAACTTTGCCATTCGATTTGTATATGCGTTATTATTCACTCTCTCATGATATTCGTCAGGACCGACAACATCAT
>CAZBXN010000180.1:0-2218 GCA_964496015.1 uncultured Lachnospiraceae bacterium
TGTTGAAATTACTTTTTTGAGATTCTTGTTCATAGTCTCAAATCCTCCCTTTTTGTTTCTGTTTTGAAGGGGCGTCTGTTTGGTCTTACCGAAACCCCCTTCTCTTTTCGGTAAAACTCGGACAACTAAGGCGGTTCTGCCTTAGTTTACTCATTGATTATATCACGCTGTCCGTGATAAGTCAATGATGTCTTACAGTTGTAAACAAACTGTAAAGTGTTTGTTTCCTTAAAACTTTCCTGCGGTTTTAACGGAAACAAAGTTAAAATATGTAAATTGCGACAATTTCCAAATAACGCTTCTACCCGATTATCTGAAACTGCTATTACATATTCTACTCTTTTACAGAAATAAAGTCAACCTCTTTTTATTACCAAATCCGCTATTTTGGAAAAATTTCCCGAAAAACGTTTTTTGTTTTCCCCGAATTTGGTTAATATGCAGATGTATACCCTTACCTCTGTGAGCTTTTCACTTTCTTAGACGCTCTCTTTTTTGTTTTGTTCCACTTTTTTTGAATTTTCTTTTTTACAGATTTGTTACAAAGCGGAAATCGGAAAATTCTTATTGCAATCGTGTGGTATTATATGGTATACTTATTACATTATCTAAATAAAATCTGAATGTGTTTCAGAAAATCCGCGCGGCACAATACGCGCCCGCGGAGAAACGCAGAACCCCGGAGGTAGAAAATTGAAAAACAACATTATCAGTCTTAAAGACGTCGCCGTGTCCTTTGACGGCGAAAGAGTGCTTAATAACATCAGTCTGAATATCAGGGACAAGGAGTTTGTCACGCTTTTGGGTCCCTCGGGCTGCGGCAAGACGACGACGCTGCGCATTATCGGCGGTTTTTTGAAGCCCGACAGCGGTATTGTGGAGTTTGAAGGCAGAGAGATTGGTAATGTACCGCCGCACAAGCGGAATATAAATACCGTATTCCAGAGGTACGCGCTGTTCCCGCATCTCAACGTATATGAAAATATCGCGTTCGGCTTAAAGGTTAAAAAGCTGCCCGATAAGGAAATACGCGAGAGGGTAGGCGGTATGCTGGAACTTGTTAATTTAAAGGGATTTGAAAAACGCTCCGTAAACAGGCTTTCGGGCGGTCAGCAGCAGAGAGTTGCAATCGCGCGCGCGCTCGTAAACGAACCGAGGGTGCTTTTGCTTGACGAACCCTTGGGCGCGCTCGACCTTAAATTAAGGAAGGAAATGCAGACGGAGCTTAAAAGAATTCAGCAAAGACTTGAAATCACTTTTATTTATGTCACCCACGACCAGGAGGAGGCACTCACCATGAGCGACACCGTAGTCGTAATGAATAACGGCAATATCCAGCAAATCGGCTCTCCCGTCGATATTTACAATGAACCAAAAAACGCTTTCGTTGCCGATTTTATCGGCGAAAGCAACATTTTAAACGGAAGAATGATAAAAGACCTGCTTGTTGAAATCAGCGGCAGGGAATTTGTGTGCGTTGATACGGGCTTTGGCTGCGATACGCCCGTCGACGTCGTTATCCGCCCCGAGGATATTCACATTATCCCGCCCGACGACGCAAAAATTACGGGCGTCGTGCAATCGGTCACTTTTAAGGGCGTACATTATGAAATGGTTATACGCGCGTATGATTACAAATGGCTTGTTCATTCGACAAAGGCTGTCGCCGAGGGCGAAAACGTCGGTCTGGATTTTGACCCGTACGATATTCATATTATGAATAAGATGGAGGAGTAGTCTATGAAAAAGCTTATTTCTATGCCGTATCTTCTCTGGGCGGCGGTATTTATTGTAATTCCGCTTATCATGGTCGCGTTTTTCGCATTTTTCGACAACGGACATTTTACGCTTGATTATGTGGCAAGCGTGGCGCAGTATTCAAATATTTTCGTGCGCTCGATATGGCTCGCGGCTATCGCGACGGCGATTTGTCTTTTTATCGCGTACCCCCTCGCATTCATTTTGGCGCGCATGGAACGCAGCCGTCAAAGTACCATGCTTATGCTTGTTATGCTGCCGATGTGGATGAATTTCCTTTTAAGAACGTATGCGTGGATGACACTCTTAGGCAACAACGGTCTTATAAACAACTTTTTCGGACTGTTCGGACTTGGACCGTTTAAAATGCTTAACACATCAGGCGCGGTAGTGCTCGGAATGGTGTATAATTATCTGCCGTTTATGATTTTACCGCTCTATACCGTAATGGAAAAAATAG
>CAZBXN010000181.1:0-2198 GCA_964496015.1 uncultured Lachnospiraceae bacterium
CAGAACGGGAAAATCCACATTTATTAAAAAGTTCATGGATATGCTTGTTATACCGAACATTGAAAACGTGTATCAGGCGGAGAGGGCAAGGGACGAATTACCCCAGTCGGCGGCGGGAAGAACTATCATGACCACCGAGCCGAAGTTTATCCCGAACGAAGCCGTTACCATATCCCTGGGCGACAACGCGCATCTCAATGTGCGCATGATTGACTGTGTAGGCTATATAGTCGACAGCTCATTGGGTTATATCGAGGACGACCAGCCGCGAATGGTGAACACTCCGTGGTTCGACCACCCGATACCGTTCAACGAGGCGGCTGAAATCGGCACAAAGAAGGTAATAACCGAACATTCAACAATAGGTCTTGTCGTTACGACCGACGGTTCGGTGACGGACATTGACCGCGCCGACTATGTAGACGCGGAAAACAGGGTTATTGACGAGCTAAGGGCAATAAACAAGCCGTTTATTGTTTTGCTTAATTCCGCGGCGCCGTCCTCGGACGAAACGCAAAGCCTGCGCTCGGAGCTTGAAAGAAAGCACAATGTTCCCGTAATCGCCGTAAACTGCGAGGAGCTCAACGCCGCCGACATTCATTCGATAATCGAAACGGTGCTGTTTGAGTTTCCGCTCAAGGAAATCAATATCCGTATGCCGCACTGGATTGACCGTCTTGACGAAAACCACTGGCTCAAAAGCGATATTTACAACACGGTGCTTGAAAATATCGAAAATGTATCGCTTATCCGTCATACGCGCATGCTGTCTGACGGCTTAAATTCCTGCGAATTTATAAAGCGCGCATTTATCGAGGGTATGGATTTGGGTACCGGCTCGGTTCGCATGCAGCTTGAATTCCCCGAGGAAATGTACTATAAAATACTCGGCGAGGTGTCGGGCTTTGAGATTGAGGACGAGGAACAGCTCATGGCTCTTATGGGCGAGCTTGCAAAAATCAAGGCGGAGTATGACAAGGTATCGTTTGCGCTTCACGAAGTCCGCGAAAAGGGCTACGGAATAGTTTCGCCGTCAACGGACGAACTGACGCTTGACGAGCCGAAAATCGTAAAGCAGGGCGGCAGATTCGGCGTCAAATTAAAGGCGAGCGCGCCGTCAATACATATGATACGCGCCGATATTGAAACGGAGGTAAGTCCTATCGTCGGCACGGAGAAGCAATCTGAGGAGCTTGTGCATTATCTTCTGTCTGAATTTGAGTCGTCGCCCGAGAAAATCTGGGAGTCGAATATTTTCGGCAAGTCGCTTTACGAGCTTGTAAACGAGGGTCTGCACAACAAGCTGTCGCGCATGCCGGAGGAAAGCAGAAACAAGCTTAAAGAAACGCTGCAGCGTATCATCAACGAGGGCAGCAACGGCTTAATCTGTATCATTCTTTAACGGGGGTATTCATTGTGAAACGGCTTTTTCCGATAATCGGGATAATTCTTATTATGTGCGGCTGCGCATTTAAAAACGCCGCGCAGATAGTGATTACTCCCAAGCAGTATGAAACGGATATTTCTACGGTTGACGCGGAAAACATTGAATTTTCCGGCATAAAAAACACGGAATTCCAGTCGGAACTGAACAAAAAGCTTGATGAAGAGCTTGCCTCCTCGCTTGTCGCCTTTGAAAGCGCGGCACAGGAGGCGGCAAAAAATCTGACTATGGGAAACAAGGCTGTTTTCAGCAATAAATGGATGGAAAAATACAATAAAAACAATTTTATAAGCCTGATTAACGAGGAATATACATATTTAGGCGGCGCGCACGGCAGCACGGCATGGCACGCACTCAATGTCGATACCGCGCAGAATAAAATTTTGACACTCAGCGATTTGTTTGAGGACGAGGGCTATAAGGAAACGCTCAACCGCATGATAGCGGAGCTTGTCACGGAAAAGCCCAACGAGTACAAAGATTTATGGGCAAAACCCGAAATAAAGGACAGTCATCAAAATGACTTTTATATAGATAACGGGAATTTGGTAATATATTTTCAGCCGTATGATTTATCGTATTACGCGCGCGGCTTTGTGGAATTTCCGCTGAAGCTTGAAGAGCTTTCGGGATATTTGAAAGCGGACTACCGCCGCCTTATTCCCGAAAACATTCATCAGCCCAAAGTGACGAGAAAGCCGAAAACAGGGGCTTAAAGCCCCTGTTTTTCTATTTCTTTGACTTTGACCTGAAA
>CAZBXN010000182.1:0-2196 GCA_964496015.1 uncultured Lachnospiraceae bacterium
CATAACGCCGCGCGTACCCTCCATTGTGCAGACAACGCTTGAACCCGAAATATTCCCGCTCCTGCCCTCCAGAAGCATCATTGATGGATTTTCTACCTCGCAAAGACCGTTTTCGCGCATTTCAAACACGCCGATTTCGTTCGTTGAACCAAAGCGGTTTTTGACCGCGCGAAGAATACGGAACGTGTTCTGCCTGTCGCCCTCAAAATACAGCACGCAGTCAACCATGTGTTCAAGCACTCTCGGTCCCGCAAGCGCGCCGTCCTTCGTCACATGACCGACAATAAACATTGATATTTCCTCGTTTTTGGCAATGTGCATAAACGCATTTGTCGCCTCCCTCACCTGCGGAACACTGCCCGCCGCAGAGGCTATATCGCTTCTGTGCATGGTCTGTATCGAGTCAATTATCACAATGTCGGGCTTAACCGTGTTTATACATTCCAAAATTGTTTCAACTTCCGTTTCCGAAACAAGATACAGATTTTCCGTTGTCACGCCGAGCCGCTTTGCGCGGAGCTTTATCTGTCCCTCGCTTTCCTCGCCGCTTACGTATAGGATTTTGCGGTTTTCGCCTGCCTTCTGGCATATTTGAAGTAAAATTGTGGATTTTCCTATTCCGGGGTCGCCGCCGACAAGTATAAGCGAGCCGCTGACAATACCGCCGCCGAGAACTCTGTCAAGCTCCTTAAAGCCTGTTTCATAGCGCGTTTCATTGCCGATTTTTACATCGTTGATTTTCTGCGGCGTTTTTGCCGATACGACAGTAGAGGAAACGGGCGACGACGCGCTTTTTACGGTCTGTTCAAGCGTTTCCTCAAATGTGTTCCATTGATTGCAGCCCGGACATTTGCCGAGCCACTTCGGCGATTTGTACCCGCACTGCGAGCATATATACGTTGTTTTCGTTTTCATTCGGTTTGTTCCTTTCATTATCCGTACAAATTTATCTTATCATAACAGGGAAAGAAAATCAACTGTTTATGTAAAATGATAAAAAATGATTGACAAATCACAAAGGCAGTGATATAATCATACCATAAAGGGAAATAATATAGTCATAATGTATATTTGCATAATGACGAAACCCCGAGAAGTTGCCGCTTCTCGGGGTTTCTTTTTGGGCTATTCGTCGGTATTATGTCTGTCTAACCACTTGCATATGTAGTACGCAGCTACATTTGCCGTGACAGACACGAATAGGGAAATAATATATTGCATATTTGCACCTCCCTTCTTTCGGGAGTACCGACTGTTTCAGTATATATGCCGTGTCGAACTTTGTCAATAAATGATACTGAATTGATAAAATCCTTTAAAATTTTTGTATTATAGCAATTGACAAAGCATGAAAACAGTGATATAATACCCTCAAATTGAATAATAAAGGCAATGACGGAACAAAGTAGATACTGTACCGCCTGAAGAGAGCGCGGATTATTAAGCTGTGAGTTTGCGCGGTAGGGCAGATATTGAAATTTCATTCCCGAGCCGCATTTGTGAAGCCGTGCGGTGCGTAGCAAATGACGTGTGACGGCGTTATACGTTATAACAAGTGCCGATACTGTATCGGAAGTCGGGTGGTACCGCGGAGTTTGTGTTTTAGCGCGCTTCGTCCCAATAGGGGACGAAGCGCTTTTTAATAAAAGCAGAAAGGAACATAAGCAATGAAACAAAAACTTGAAGAAATCAAAGCGGCGGCGTTTGACACGCTGCAAAAAGCGACGGATATAAACTCCCTTGAAGAAGCGAGAATTAAGTTCCTCGGCAAAAAGGGCGAATTAACCGCCGTATTAAAGGGCATGGGCAAGCTGTCACAGGAGGAGCGTCCCGTAATCGGCGCGCTCGCGAACGAAATCCGCGCGTCAATCGAAAATCACATTGACACGAAAAAGACGGAGATTGCCGCAAAATTGGAGGAGGCAAAATTAAAAGCCGAGGTTATTGACGTCACAATGCCGGGCAAAATGCCGTCCTTAGGCGAAATTCACCCGCTTACAAAGGTAATGAACAACATTAAGGACACCTTTATCGGCATGGGCTTTGAAATTGCCGAGGGACCCGAGGTTGAGCTTGACTACTACAACTTTGAGGCTCTCAACATTCCCCCGAACCACCCCGCGCGCGACACGCAGGACACATTCTATATAAATGACAACACGGTTTTGAGAACGCAGACTTCGGGCATACAGGTTC
>CAZBXN010000183.1:0-2149 GCA_964496015.1 uncultured Lachnospiraceae bacterium
AAGTAGATTGTCTGTCAAGCAGGATTAAAAAAAGCAAATCGCTCAATATTAGAGCGATTTGCTTTTTTATTGTATATATGTCACGGTACTGTAGAAATTTTATCCGCATTTTAACTCTCGCAAACCGCATAAACACTCACTTTTTCAAATGTAAAAAGTCATCAAACTCAGGGGGCGTATAGTTCACCCTCAAAATCCACTTCTAAATGTCCATTTATACACAAAAGTCATTTTTTTTCAAGTAAGGAAAGCTCTTTGCGTAAAATCACATACGAAACAAGTCTTGCAATAAAATCTTTAGCCCCCGAAGAATTTATCGTAATATTTTGCGCGTTATCAAATGTTCCCAGATAAATTTTACCATTGTTAATAAGCTGCGGACAGACCTTATTAACATAATCAAGCGTTGATTTGATTGTTTTTCTTGAACGTATTCCATTATGCTCCAATATATATTTATCTCTGTTAATTGGAGTAAAGCATTTATCAAGCATTACTTCAAGTTTAGCAATTAAATGACCGTTAATTTCTATAGGACATACAAGAGAAGTATATTTACTTCCACTCCCAACTCCACATACAGAAAAACAAACAATTTGTTCTTTTCCAAATCTGTCCAGCACAAGTAGCTGTCTGTATTGCCCCGGAAAAGTACCGCCCGACGCATTAGACACAATCGTATTGACAGCACCCAAATCTTTTAAAACTTTACATCCATAGCCTTCAATATTTTCCATGCTGTAATTTGAATCAAGGAAGAACCAAGCAAGATTTAAAATAATAGGACACATATTATCAGAAGTATTTTCACCTAAATACTGTCCGTCATTTTTATAATTCTGAATTTCCTCAGGAGTGAATTCAGACACATCTGGACGCTTTGAGGTTATATTCTGTATTGGAACAAATGTTCCTGCTGATTTACACATTCCTTCAAAATCCGGAAGTTCACTTAATGGATTCAAATTTCCGCTGTCATCTGACAAATATATGTAAGAGCATATTCCATTTGTCAAAAGCAAATAACGGCTTCTTATAGTTGACTGATACCCAAGAATTTGATGTAGTGGGTTCCCATCTATTGATATGTTGTTTTCTTTACATTCCACCAAAAGCAATGTCTGACCGTTTACTTTGACTGTTATATCGGCTCGTAATATATTTCCTTTATCATAATGTGCAAGGGAATCCTCTGACACTATATATTCTTCAGGAATATGGCATACGTCAATTAAGTATCTCAAAACCTGCTGACGAACTTTTTCTTCAGGAGTAACCGGAACTCCTTTTTTTCTGACAGAATCAAAATATTTTTTAATTCCATCTGCCTTTACTGTTTCAGGCATTGGCATTTCATCAAACGGCAACGAAACGGCATATTTAAGAATTTCCTGATTATTTATATATTCTGCATTGCTGACGTACGGCATGGTTTTTTTCAGCCACTCATAATCCAAATTAAATTTGTCTATCTTTGATTTATCCTGCACCTTGTCCAACAACATCATTGTTTCTTTATTAAAACCCAAATCCAAATTACATAACGCCATACGGATTAGTAAATCATCATCAGGCTTTTTATTATACAACTCTGTAAATAGCTTTAATGCTTCTGAATATTTATTGTTAAATTGTAAAAATATTGCATAATCTTTAATTGTGATATCATCGCCGCTTAAAGAAAACAGGCGAGTTATTATCGGTTCGGACAATTTTGTCTGTGAATTTCCAGTAAATACTTTATGAAATAAATTCCGTAATTTATTAATATTATTTCCTGCTTCTTTCAACCCTTTTTCTACTATCGAATCATCGAATTTAACGCAGTATTCATCTTTTAAAATATCGTTAATATGTTTCGCAAGTTTCTTATCAGTAACATACGCATAACCACCGCCAAAACAAATTTTAGAGTTGATTTGTTCTGTTGGAATATTAAAAACATTTTCTGCGGCAGCTTTAATAGAATAATTATTAATTTCAGTATCATAATACTGACCATATCTGAATATCTCTGCATTACGGAAAACGGAAAAGATACACAGGTCTCCATTTTTCATTTCTTCGCAATATGCTACAGTTACTCCGCCTAACACATTCAGCTTGTCTGAAATACCGAATATTTTATGTAGGTCTATTGTATTATCTG
>CAZBXN010000184.1:0-2144 GCA_964496015.1 uncultured Lachnospiraceae bacterium
TTTAACTGCCATTTTTGTTTCCTCCTAAAAAATATATATTTTTTACTTTGAACGCTTTTTGCGCCCATTCATCTATATTTTACCTCAAAAACAAAAAAATTACAAGCCCTATTGTTAATTTTTTAGCACTTTTTTGCGTTTTTCTGCTCTCTGAACAAAACGGCGCGGTTTTTACCGCTCCGTTTTGTTCATGAATTTATTCGTCTTGTAAAATATAACCGACATTATCATTGAAATTGTCCAGCCGACGGGCCATGCGAGCCATATGCCTGTTGAGCCGAGCGCGGTTTTTGATAAAATTTCCGCGAGAACCACGCGCAAAATCAAGTCGGTGAACGTCGCCGCCATAAATTGCTTCATAAGCCCCATGCCGCGCAGAATGCCGTCAGATACAAGCTTTGCCGCGACTATAAAATAGAACGGGGAAAGAATTCTTAAAATTATAATGCCCGTATCCATCGCCTGTCCCGTCGGGCTGTCGAGGAATATGTAAACGAGATATTTTCCCGCGAGCAAATACGCGGCAATAATGGGTATGCAGATAATCCATACAAGCTTCATACCCGCCTTAAAGCCTGCTTTAATGCGGTCTGTCTTGCCCGCGCCGAGATTTTGCGAGGTGTAGTTTGAAATGCCGTTTCCGAGCGTTGTAAGCGAGGTGACAACCATGTTGTTGAGCTTCACCGACGCAGAGTATCCCGCGATTACGGGCGCGCCGAAGCCGTTTATGACGCCCTGAATTATAATATTTCCGACAGAAATAAAGCTTTGCTGCAAAATGCTCGGGACTGCTATAGCCGAGATTTTACCGAGCAGGGGAAATGAGAAGATTTTGTTTCTGCCGTCTGTTTTTATTTCTGCAAACCGTCGGAATACGAAGACTACAGCCAGTATGCAGCTTATTCCCTGACAGATAAACGTCGCCCATGCGACGCCCGAAACGCCCATTTTAAAGCCTGCCACAAACAGAATGTCCATAGCGATATTTGACACGGACGAGCAGGCGAGGAATATAAACGGCGTTTTCGAGTCGCCCATCGCCGAGAAAATTCCCGTTGCGACGTTGTAGTAAAACACGAACGGCAGTCCGAGTATGTAAATATCGAGATACAGTTTTGAGTTTGCAAATATCCCGTCGGGCGTGTTTATAAGCCGCAGGAGCCCGTCGCAGAACAAGTATCCGAGCGCCATAAGAACGACGCATAAAACGCCGCTCGCGATAAGCGTTGTATAAACCGCCGTTTTCATATTGCCGTAGTCCTTTGCGCCGAACAGACGCGATACGATTACCGAGCAGCCGATATTGCAGCCGAACGCGAACGCTATAAAAATCAGCGTAATTTCATAGCTGTTTCCGACCGCAGCCAGCGCGTCGTTGTTTATAAACTTGCCCGCGACAAAGCTGTCGGCTATGTTGTAAAGCTGCTGAAATATGATACTTCCGAAAAGCGGCAGACAAAATTGCCACAGCACCGTTTCGGGCTTTCCCTGCGTTAAATCCTTGTTCACTTAAAACCCCTCCCTGCTGAGTTTCGCGCACAAAAAATCCGAAAGTAAATTCCCTTTCGGATTTTGTTTGCTTATTTTACATATTATTCTGCAACGAACGGCAAAAGCGCAACAATTCTTGCTCTTTTGATAGCTGTTGTAAGCTGTCTCTGATGCTTAGCGCAGTTACCGCTGATACGTCTGGGGACAATCTTGCCTCTTTCAGAAACGTATCTTCTGAGCTTTGCGGTATCCTTGTAATCAATATGCTCTACTTTATCCACACAGAACATACAAACCTTTTTCTTAGGTCTTCTTGCTCTTAGCGGTCTGTCATTTTTTTCAGCCATGATAACTTTCCTCCTTAATCAATTTTATCATTGTTTTGGATAATGTACCGTTTTAGAACGGTAAATCGTCCTCCGAACCGTCAAAATCAGCAAATCCCGATGTGTCAAAATCGTCGAAATTAGGTTCAGCGCTTGGCGCCGCGCCCTCTGACGCATATGAATTCTGACCTTGGTATCCGCCGCCGGTACTTGTTCTTGAGCCTGTTTCAGCCTTTGAGCCTGTGAAATACGCTTCTTCAACAACAACCTCGGTCGCGTACTGCTTTTTACCGTCCTGACCGTCCCAGCTTCTCGACTGGATACTTC
>CAZBXN010000185.1:0-2137 GCA_964496015.1 uncultured Lachnospiraceae bacterium
CCGTTCTGCCGCCGAGCAAAATTATAATATCGCCCGCCGACGGTACTTCGCGGATAACATTCTTTTTGGGCGCCGCGCCGATAACCGCGCCAATTTCCATACGTTTTGCGACATAACCCTCATGGTAAATTTCCTGAACCTGACCCGTTGCAAGACCTATCTGGTTACCGTAGGAGCTGTAGCCCGACGACGCGCCCTTTGTGATTTTCCTCTGCATAAGCTTGCCCGCGTGCGTATCTTTAAGCGACACTCTCGGGTCGCCGCTGCCTGTTACTCTCATAGCCTGATATACATAGCTTCTGCCCGACAGCGGGTCGCGGATTGCGCCGCCCAGGCACGTCGCCGCGCCGCCGAACGGCTCGATTTCAGTCGGGTGGTTATGCGTTTCGTTTTTGAACATGATAAGCCAGTCCTCTGTTTTACCGTCCACGTCAACGGGAACGACGATTGAGCAGGCGTTTATTTCCTCCGACTCGTCAATTTCCTTTAAAAGTCCTTTTTTCTTAAGCTGTTTTACTATAATTGTCGCCATATTCATAAGGCACGTGTCGCGGTCGGGCGCGTATAATTCCGCCTTTGCTTTTTTGTATTCCTCATATGACGCGCTGATAATGTCGGAATATTTGCCGTTTTCAATTTTTACATTGTTAATTCTTGTCGAAAATGTCGTATGACGGCAATGGTCTGACCAGTATGTATCAATCATACGAAGCTCCGTAACCGTCGGATTGCGTTTCTCGGTGTCCTTAAAATACTTTTGGCAAAACGACAAATCGTCAATATCCATAGCAAAGCCCATTTCTCCCAAAAACTTTTCCATTTCTGGCTTGTCCATTTGAATAAAGCCGTCAACCGTCTTAACGTCCTCGGGGACAACATGCTCCATATCGAGCGACGCGGGCTTTTCAAGGCTTGCCTCGCGCGCTTCAACAGGGTTTATAACATATGTTTTTACTTTTTCAGCATCCGCGTCCGAAACGTCGCCGATAAGCACATAGACCTTTGCGCTTCTCACCTTCGGTCTGTCCTTTTCGGTGAGGATTGAAATACACTCCTCCGCCGACGCGGCTCTCTGGTCAAACTGCCCCGGCAAATATTCAACGGCGAACACCCTGCCCTCGGGTATGTCAATCGTTTCGTCATACGCGTAATCTACGGGCGGCTCGGAGAAAATCAGATTTCTCGCCTTTTTATACTCCTCGTCCGATATTCCCTCGACGTCGTAACGGTTTATAAGCCTTACGTTTTTTAAGCCCGTAAGCGAAAGATTTTCCCTTAAATCCTCCAGTATGCTCTTTGCCTCAACGTCAAAGCCGTTTTTCTTTTCAACATAAATTCTTCTTACGCTCATTTTCTTCCTCCTTAAATATTTAAAGCCTTTAATATGCTCTTGTTTCCGTTTGCTTCTATTACCGCGATTTTCGCGTTATCCAGAGTAAACCGCCAGCTTTCCTCTGTTGTAAGACCCAGCAAATGCGATATAATATGGCGCGACGCTCCCAAATGCGTTACGATAAGCACGCGCTTCCCGTCATTTTCGGCTAAAATCTTGTCAAGCGTTTCGTTTATCCTGTCCTGAACCATTTGCGAGCTTTCGCCCCCGGGGATTTGATAGTCAATCCAATTTTCACGCCATTGCCGGTATTCGTCGGGATATTTTGCATTTATTTCGTCAAACGGCATATCGTCCCATAAGCCGAAATCGCGTTCTATAAGCCCGTAGCTCATAGTCATAGGCGCTTTTTTCTTTAAAGGCGCGGCGGTATCGACGGCTCGCGTGAGCGGGCTTACATAAACGGCGTCAAACTCAACGTCCGCAAGCCGTCTGACAAGCTCCGCGACCTGCTTCCTGCCGTTTTCATTAAGCATCACGTCCTTATGCCCGATACACGACGCACGCGTGTTTGACTCCGTTTCACCGTGACGGACTATGTATATCTCGGTCAAAATACCGCCTCCCTTGTTTGTATTTATGTATTTCAGTACATTCTGTTTTATTTTATCATAATAATGGGAAAATATCAACCGAATAGCGACAAATTCTCCCGAAAAATTTTAAAAAAAGGGGTTGACAAGCTATGATATTTATGCTATTATATTTAAGAAATATGCGGGAGTGGCTCAGTGGTAGAGCGTC
>CAZBXN010000186.1:0-2122 GCA_964496015.1 uncultured Lachnospiraceae bacterium
CAAAAAACGCACATATATTGTATAATAAAAACCGAATATATCAGGAAAGGACAGCGCATCATGCAGAAATACTACGCCGTCAGAAACGGGCGGCATATCGGAATATATGACACATGGGAGCAATGCAAGGCGGAGGTTGACGGCTACAGCGGCGCGGAATACAAGAGCTTTGCAAACAAAAACGACGCGGTAAATTATATCGGCGGACAGATAAGCCTGTTTGACGAGCCCGCGGAAAACACTGCCGTCGCATATGTGGACGGAAGCTATAACATATCAACCGCGCAGTTTTCCTATGGCGTCGTAATATTCCATGACGGACATGAGCATACGTTTTCGCAGTGCTTTTCCGACGCGGAACTGTCGCAGATGAGAAATGTCGCGGGCGAAATTAAGGGCGCGGAAAAGGCTATGCGCTATTGTCTTGAAAACGGCATAAAATCGCTTGAAATCTATTATGACTACGAGGGTATCGAAAAATGGTGTACGGGCGAATGGAAAACAAATAAAGAGGGTACAATCGCATATAAGAAATTTTACGATGAGGCGAAAAAGGCGGTTGATATTTCCTTTAACAAGGTTAAGGGACATTCGGGAAATGAATACAACGACATGGCGGATAAGCTCGCAAAAGAAGCTGTCGGAATAATATAAATTCAGGAGGTTTTTAAAATGAAAATATGTGTATTCGGAGCGTCAAGCAGTACGATTGATAAAGATTATGTAGAGCAAATCGAGGCTCTCGGGCGAAATATGGCAAAGCGCGGTCACTCGCTTATTTACGGCGCGGGAGCGTCGGGGCTTATGGGCGCGGCGGCAAGAGGCGCGTACGAGCACGGCGCGGAAATAATCGGCGTTGTGCCGACGTTCTTTGAGGAGGAGGACATGGGCGTTGACGGAAAGATTTTCCAGAACTGCACCGAGCTTATTACCACCGAAAGCATGCGCGACCGCAAAAAAATAATGGAGGACAAGGCGGACGCGTTTATTATCGCGCCCGGCGGCATAGGCACATTTGAGGAATTTTTCGAGGTATTTACGCTAAAGCAGCTTGAACGTCACAACAAGGCTATTGCGGTATTTAACGTAAAAGGCTATTATGACGATATGCTCAATATGCTCGATAAGGCGGTCGAAAAGAATTTCCTCAGAAAGCCCTGCATGAACCTGTTTAAGGTGTTCGACGACGAAACGGAAATGCTCGATTATATCGAAAATTACAAACCCGAAAAGGTAAACGTATTTGAGATGAAAGATATAAAATAAAAAGCCTTCCCCTTAAGGCAAGGGTTAATAAGGAAGTATTTTCCGCAAGATTAGAAATAGTCTTGCGGAAAATTCTCTTTATCAGGGATAAAATCTTCTTGCGGAGTAAATTCACCTATAAAATTAAAAATAATCTGTATCTTTTGTACTCTATGTCCGCTTGATTTGTCTGGAGCGTGAACGATAATCTTTTTGATGAACTCATTTACAATAGTCGGCGTTAATTCTGTTATGCCCACATACTTTCTAACTATCTGTCTGAATTGCTCAAAGTCAGTTTGCTGTCTGTCAAACTCTGATGTTTCTTTCTGAAATTCATCAGCCTGCTTTTGTAATTCTCTTTGTTCAGTTTCATATTCGGAAGATAATTTCAAAAAGCGTTCGTGCGAAATTGCTCCCGTTATATCGTCCTCATAAATACGCTTGAAGATTTTGTCAAGTTCCGTTATGCGTTTTTTGATTTTTGCCATTTGCTTTTTCTTGTTCTGTATCTCTTTTTCCTGCTCGTCCAACTGTTGCTTTGCTACAAGATTGAAAAATTCGTATGCATTATCATACATCATCGTTGTAATTTGAAAAATCTGATTTAATACAATCTTCTTCAAAGTTTCCTCGCGGATAAAGTGAACGGTACAGCTTCCTGTATTGCCTTTGTACTGTGAGCAACGGTAATGGTCTTGCGAACTGTCAAACCTCTTGCAAGTTGCAAAGTGTAGCTTACTTCCGCAGTCGGCACAGAATATCAATCCTGAAAACAAGCCTTGTTTATTGGTTTTCGTATTCCGGCGTTTGTTTTGCCGTAATTCCTGCACCCGTTCCCACTGTTCTTTTGGAATAATCGGCTCTTGTGTATCAT
>CAZBXN010000187.1:0-2066 GCA_964496015.1 uncultured Lachnospiraceae bacterium
TCAAATATCAGAATTTCCGCGTCAATATTCAGTTCCTTTATTTTTTCCGCGCCGCTTTTATCGGTAATAACCGCCGACGGTTTCAGATTTTCAGCCGTCTTTTCAAGACGGGTAAGCGGAATATTGTAATCAATCGGCACATAAGGCGAGGCGGCGTACAGCGCGCCCATAAAGCTCGCGATTGATTTTATGCTTTTTTCGAGATATACAATAACGGGGCTTGTCCTGCCTGTTTTTGTACGCGTCAGCAAAGCTGACGCAACACTTTTTGCCGTGTTTTGCAGTTCCTTAAAGGTAATCTCGCCGTCCGCGTCCGAAAACGCCGTTCTGTCGGGATAGTTTTTGACGGCATATTCAAGAAAATCCGTAATATTCGTCATGCGCTCACCTCCAAGGACTTTTTTAATGTCACTCTGTCAATTTTATCGTTAGCCGTATGCGGAAATTTATCCATTACAACAAGCTTTCCGGGCAGCATATACTGCGGAATGTATTTTTTAAGCTCCTGGTTTACTTTTCTGAGCATCAGCGCTTCGCAGCTCTCGACGAACAAAACAATTTTCTGCGACTGCGCGTCATATACGGCGCACGCGCCCTTTACCGCGCCGACGCACATCGCCGCGTTCTCGATTTCGCCAAGCTCTATGCGGTTTCCCTTAACCTTGACCTGATTGTCCTTTCTGCCGAGAAAAATAATCATTCCCTCGTTGTCAATATACGCAAGGTCACCAGTGCGGTAAATCCGCTCGTTATAATACGGGTTTGCGGGATTTTGGCAAAAAGCCTTTTTTGTAACCTCGGGCGCGTTCCAATATCCGAGCGCAACGCCCGCTCCGATTACGCAAATCTCGCCCTGTTCCATGGGCTTCGCAATTTGATTTTCTTCATTTAATATTATAATACGCATGTTTTCGCACGCCTTGCCAATCGGCAGAGGGTCGCTGTCGGCAAACTCGCGGTCTACAATATAATAGGTACAAACGTCGGAAATTTCAGTCGGACCGTAAAGGTTCGCATATCGGCAATGCGGCTGATTTTTCCGCCATATATTAAGCTGAGTGTTCGGCATAACCTCGCCGCAGAACACGACGTTTTTAAGCTCGGGCAGTGAGATTTCCGCTAACACGCCCGAATTTGCGACATTTATCATGACCGTCGGAACCCAGAAAATTGTCGTGATATGATTATCGCGGACAAATTCGGGCAGCTTTGACGGAAACATAAACAGCTTTTCGGGAATTATATCCATTTTCGCGCCTGTCAAAAGCATTGAATAAATATCAAAAATTGAATTGTCAAAATAAAACGGCGCCTGATTTCCGAGAATTGAATTTTCGTCAATTCCAAATGTCTTTTTTACCCACATTGCATAGTCGATAACGCCTCTGTGCGGTACGGTAACGCCCTTCGGCGCGCCTGTTGAGCCCGAGGTAAACATAATATAAATCGGGTCTGTGTCAATCACGCCGTAAAGCGATTTTGCGATTTTTTCCTCGTCAATCGTATTTTCCGCGATTTCGTCATATATATGGATAGGAAATGGTATATCCATGGTTTTAAGCGTTTCAAGACCGTTTGCGTCGGTTATGATATGCCCCTTTCCTTCTAAGCTGTCAGCAATTTTCTGTATTCTGTTCGCGGGCATATCGTACGCCACGGGAACATAAGGGTTTGCCGAATACATTGCGCCCATAAAGCACGCGATACATTTCGCGCTTTTCGGCAGATACACCATAACAGGTTCAAGGCAATCGGGTTTTATCAGGCTCATGGCGATTGATTTTCCGATATGCTGTAAATCCGAAAATGACATTTTTCCGTATTCGTCCGAAACGGCTGTTTTATTGCCGAATTTTGCGGCGGCAATATCCAAAAGACGCACCGCGCTGTTAAGCTGTACCATATCTTTTCCCCTTTCTCACAGATACCTAAATTATATATCTACTATTAAATAGTGTCAATAAATGATAAAAAAAATAAATATAGCTGTTACAGACATGTAAAGGTCTTGCAAAAAACGCACATATATTGTATAATAAAAACCGAATATATCAGGAAAGGACAGC
>CAZBXN010000188.1:0-2013 GCA_964496015.1 uncultured Lachnospiraceae bacterium
TTACGTATCTGGCAAGCGAGCCGATACGCTCCGAGCGCATGGGATTGCGCTTATACGCCATAGCCGACGAACCAATCTGCGATTTTTCAAACGGTTCCTCAATCTGCTTTAAATGCTGCAAAAGTCTGATGTCGTTCGAGAACTTATACGCGCTCTGCGCGATAAGGCTCAGAACGTTTAGCATCTGACTGTCAAGCTTTCTGGGGTACGTCTGACCGCTTACGGGGAAAGACGCGTCATAGCCCATTTTTTCGGCGATTTTCCTGTCAAGCTCTTTACATTTTTCATGGTCGCCGTGGAACAATTCCATAAAGCTCGCCTGCGTGCCTGTCGTGCCTTTACAGCCCAAAAGCTTCGCCTTTGAAAGCTGATAGTCCACGTCCTCCAAATCCATCAATAAATCCTCAAGCCACAGTGTCGCGCGCTTTCCGACCGTTGTCGGCTGCGCGGGCTGAAAATGCGTAAACGCAAGCGTCGGCAAATCCTTGTATTCCTCCGCGAATTTTGCAAGCTCGCCGATAAGGCAAACAAGCTTTTTCTTGACAAGCTGCATTGCCTCGGTCATGATTATAATATCGGTGTTGTCGCCGACATAACAGCTTGTCGCGCCCAAGTGAATTATCGGCTTCGCTTTCGGGCATTGCTCGCCGTAGGCGAACACATGCGACATTACGTCGTGGCGCACCTTTTTTTCACGCTCGCGCGCGACGTCGTAATTTATGTCGTAAATATGCTCCTTCATCTCGGCGATTTGCTCGTCCGTTATGTTCAGTCCAAGCTCCTTCTCGCTTTCCGCAAGCGCAATCCATAATTTCCGCCATGTTGAGAATTTCTTGTCGGGCGAAAAAATGTACTGCATTTCCTTTGACGCGTAGCGCGAATTTAACGGGCTTTCGTATGTATCAGTAGCCATATTGTTTCCTTTCATTACAGTCCCAAGCGTTTAAATACTTCCTCATATGCTTCCTCAACATTTCCCAAATCTCTGCGGAAGCGGTCTTTGTCAAGCTTTTCGTGCGTTGTCGCGTCCCAAAGACGGCAGGTGTCGGGCGATATTTCGTCCGCCAAAATAATCTGACCGTCGGGCGTTTTTCCGAACTCAATCTTGAAATCGACAAGCTCAATATTGACGCTTGCAAAATACGCCTTTAACACATCATTTACCTTAAATGTCAACTCGGAAATGGTGTCTAAATCCTCTTTCGTCGCCGCGCCTATTGCGGTAATCTGATAGTCGTTAATCATCGGGTCGTCAAGCGCGTCGTCCTTTAAGCAGTATTCAAGCGTCGGATTTAACAGAGCCTTGCCCTCCTCAACGCCGAAACGCTTTGAAAAGCTGCCCGCCGCTATATTTCTTATAATAACCTCCAAGGGAACAATCGTAACCTTTTTAACAAGCGTTTCGCGGTCTGAAAGCTCCTCGACAAAATGCGTCGGAATACCGTTCTTTTCCATAATCTGCATCATGAAATTTGACATTTTGTTGTTTACGATACCCTTTCCCGAAATCTGTCCCTTTTTCTTGCCGTTAAACGCCGTCGCGTCGTCCTTGTAGCCAACTATGTACAGATTTTCGTCAGACGTCTTGTACACTTTCTTTGCCTTGCCCTCATAGAGCATTTCTTTCTTCTCCATTTATTACATTCCTTTCATAAAAAAATCAAATTTATACAACATATATTATATCATAAAATCAATAAAAAGCAACAAAAAATATTATAAAGCGCAAAAAGTTCTTTACCATGTATAAAATATATGATATACTTTTCTCAAAGCTTGTCAATTATGCTGATAAAATTCTGTATTTGGGGGCGCATTATGAAAAAACGTGTTTTGAGCTTAATAATCGTTTCTGCTATGCTTGCAGTGTTTACAGTGTTTATTCCCGCAAAAAGCTTCAATAAAAAATTATAAAAAAAACACTTGACAATTATATAATAATGTGATAATATGTATCGGTAAAACAAGCAGAACCACTGTTCTCACCGTACGGTAATTGCGCTTTGCGGTAAA
>CAZBXN010000189.1:0-1998 GCA_964496015.1 uncultured Lachnospiraceae bacterium
CAAACATATCAGCAACTCTGTAAAGCTCGTTTGCGTCCTCGCCCATACCCGAAATAATAAGCGGCGTTCTCGCTTCATCAATAAGGATTGAATCGACCTCGTCGACAATAGCGTAATTGTGACCGCGCTGAACCATTTCTTCCTTGTGAACAACCATGTTGTCGCGCAGATAGTCAAAGCCCAGCTCGTTATTTGTGCCGTAGGTAATATCTGCCGCGTATGCCTCGCGTCTTTGAGAGTTGTCAAGGTCGTGAACGATAAGACCGACACTCATGCCGAGGTATCTGTAAACCTTTCCCATCCATTCGCTGTCGCGCTTTGCAAGATAATCGTTGACGGTGACGATATGTACGCCGTCGCCTGTAAGCGCGTTAAGATATGCGGGCAGGGTTGAAACGAGAGTTTTACCCTCACCTGTTTTCATTTCCGCGATACGTCCCTGATGCAGGATAACGCCGCCGATTACCTGAACATAGAAGTGCTTCATTCCGAGGACCCTCCAGCTCGCCTCGCGCATTACCGCGAATGCCTCGGGAAGAAGGTCGTCAAGCGTTTCGCCATTTTTCAGACGCTCCTTAAATTCGGGCGTTTTCGCCTTTAATTCCGCGTCGGAAAGCTTTTCCATATCCTTTTCAAGCGCCATAACACTGTCCGCGATAGGCTTAACCTTTTTCAATTCGCGGTCGGAATACGTGCCGAAAACCTTATCAAATAAATTCATATTTTCACCTCATTTGTTTTATCAAGCTATATTTTCTCATAGCATTACAACTTATAGTATACCATACTTTTTATGGAATTACCACTGTTTTTTATGAATTTTTTGTAAAAGTTTTGATTTAAGGCAGTATTTGGCAGTATAAACAATATATAGACAAACGCGCGCTCATGTGATACAATATTCTAAAAAAAGGGGGAAACCGAAGTGCAAAAAATACTTGTTTTTTCTGATACCCACGGCAGCATAGACGATTGTACAGACATAATAAGCTCGGAAAAAGCGCTGACAGCCGTAATTCATGCGGGTGACTGCGCGCGCGACGCGGAGGATTTGATTTCGATTTTTCCCGATATTCCTATCCATTATGTGAGCGGGAACAATGACTGGTATTCCTCCGCGCCGCTTAATCTTTCGCTTAAATTCGGCGGGAAGAATATATTTGTGACGCACGGTCACGAATACAGAGTAAAATATGACTATAATTTGAAAACGCTCGCCGATAAGGCGGCGCAATATAATGCAGACCTCGTAATTTTCGGGCATACGCATAAGCCGCAGACGGAATATATAGGCGGCACGATTTTCCTTAACCCGGGCAGCGTGCGGTTTACGCACACCTACGCCGAGGTCATAATCGACGGAAACGGGATAAAAACGCGGATTGCACAAATTTAAAGAGACAAAAAGTCATATAATTCTTCAATCCCTACTGTTTATCCTGAAAAAACTTAATCATCATCATGCAGCCGTTTTCAAAATCCCTTTTGCCTACTGCAATCATAGCTTCTATAAACAGCTTTTCCATTTCATCACCCGCGGCAAAGTCTTTTTCATACAAAGGCGCGATATATTTTTTATGAAACAGATTAACCTCGTCCGGGTCTTTCGTAAGTGTTTCAATGTACTTATTGTACAAATTTAAAAAATACTGGTTTTCCATAAAATCTCCTCCTTAGTTTTACGCAATAAAAAATGCGTGGTATAATCTACACCACGCATAAAAACGCGGCTTAGATTTTAATGCTACCACACATTTTAATGTCATATGAATACTTCTTAAATTACATAAGCAAAAGTGTCTCATATATAAAGCCTGCATTTTTTGCAAATACAAACTTCAGCTTATGCAATATTATATTTTTTATTTATAGAGAAATATCCTAAATTGGACATTAAAAAATGTGGTATCTACATTATACCATATTTTCGGGGAAAATCAACTGTTTTAATTTAAATTATTGTTTATATTCGTTTGTTTAAGAGGGGGGATTGTTTTA
>CAZBXN010000190.1:0-1973 GCA_964496015.1 uncultured Lachnospiraceae bacterium
CCTGTTGTTTTTTCCTTGCCATTTATACCGTTCCTTTCCAAAATATGGGCATTTTCACGATAAGTCGAGCATTTCCATATACATTGCTCCGTTCTCGGCTATAAAGTCCTTTCTGCCCTGAATGTTATCCCCCAAAAGCACATCAAACATCATTGCAGTACGCTCAACATTTTCGGGTGTAACGCGGATAAGACGGCGCGTCGCGGGGTTCATGGTTGTAAGACTCATCATGTCCGCCTCGTTTTCGCCTAAGCCCTTTGAGCGTTTAATGTCGTATTCGTCCTTGTCCTTTGAAAGTCCCATATCTGTAAGTTTTTGAAGCACTTCCTCTTTTTCGCTGTCGTCATAAGCGAAAAATCTCTCGCCCTTATGCTTTCCTTTGGTTACTTCAATTTCATAAAGCGGCGTTTCGGCTATATACACCTTGCCCGCGTCTATAAGCGTCGGCATAAGGCGGTAAATCATTGTAAGCACAAGCGTTCTTATATGGAAACCATCCACATCCGCATCAGTACAGATTATGACCTTATCCCAGCGCAGATTATCGAGGCTGAAGCTTTCAAGTCCCCTGTTATTCTTCGTTTTTATCTCAACACCGCAGCCGAGAACCTTTATAAGGTCGGTTATAATATCGCTCTTAAATATTCTCGGATAGTCAACCTTTAAGCAGTTCAGAATTTTTCCGCGGATAGGCATAATCGCCTGAAATGACGCGTCGCGCGCAAGCTTGCATGAGCCGAGAGCCGAGTCACCCTCAACAATATAAACCTCGCGCTTTGTCACGTCCTTGCTGCGGCAGTCCACGAACTTCTCAACGCGGTTTGTCACGTCCATTGAGCCCGTAAGCTTCTTTTTAATGTCAATTCTCGCCTTTTCCGCATTTTCGCGGCTTCTTTTGTTTACAAGCACCTGATTTGCAATTTTTTCCGCGTCAGCCTTGTTTTCAATCATATAAATTTCAAGCTGATGGCGAAGAAATTCCGTCATTGCGTCCTGTATAAACTTATTGTTTATCGCCTTTTTCGTCTGGTTTTCATAGCTTGTCTGCGTTGAAAACGAGTTTATGACAAGCGCAAGACAGTCGGCGACATCATTAAAATTGATTTTGCTTTCATTCTTATTATACTTGTTGTTTTGCTTTAAATATTGGTCAATGGCGTAAACAAAAGCGTTTCTTACCGCCTTATCGGGCGAGCCGCCATGCTCCAAATAGCTTGAATTATGGTAATATTCAAGCATGTTTATCTTGTTTGAGAAGCAGAACGCAATCTGCATCTTCATGCGGTAATCGTCCTTATCCTCGCGGTCGCGTCCCGTTCTTTCACATTCCCAGCTTTCCACCGTCGTAAATCCGTCCTCGCCGACCGTTTCCTTTACATAATCGACAATTCCATTTTCATAGAAATATTCGTACATTTCCATGCCCGTTTCGGTTTCATTGTAAAGCACGAATTTAAGCCCCGCATTTACCATAGCCTGCTTATTCAGCACGTCCTGAAAAAATTCAAGCGGTATATCTATGTCGGTAAACACCTCGGTGTCGGGCTTCCATTTTTGGATTGAACCCGTCTGAATACTGCGTGTCGGCTCTTTTATAAGCCCGCCGATATTTTCGCCCTTTTCAAAATGAAGCGTGTATTTAGTTTTATCGCGGATAACTGTAACGTCCATGTATTCGCTCGAATACTGCGTCGCGCACGCGCCCAGACCGTTTAAGCCGAGGCTGTATTCGTACATTCCGCCCGTGTTGTTATCGTATTTTCCGCCCGCGTACAGCTCGCAGTAAACAAGCTCCCAGTTGTAGCGTTTTTCGCCCTCATTGTAATCAAGCGGTATTCCGCGTCCGTGGTCGCGAACCTCAATGGATTTATCAAGGTATCTCGTAACCTCGATAAGACTTCCGTAGCCCTCGCGCGCCTCGTCTATAGAGTTTGACAATATTTCAAAAAACGAATGCTCGCAGCCCTCCAAGC
>CAZBXN010000191.1:0-1960 GCA_964496015.1 uncultured Lachnospiraceae bacterium
AAGAAAGGTTTTTTAATATGTATGAAAATTTAAACGATATGCAGCGACAGGCAGTAATGACGACGGAAGGGCCGCTTCTCGTACTCGCGGGCGCGGGCAGCGGAAAAACGACCGTGCTTGCCAACAGAGTGGCGTATATAATAGAACATAATCACGTGTCGCCTTACAATATTTTAGCGATTACGTTTACGAATAAAGCGGCGAATGAAATGAAAGACAGAATTGCGTCAATTCTCGGAAATGTCGCGCGCGATATGTGGATTGGTACTTTTCACTCGGTTTGCGTAAAAATTCTGCGCTCAACGATTGATTTGCTCGGCTACAGCCGCGATTTTATAATTTACGACAGCGCGGACACAAAAACGGTTATAAAAGAATGTCTGAGGGAACTCAGCCTTGACGAAAAGGTGTTTCCGTCAAGAAATGTGCTTTCCGTTATAAGCAACGCAAAAAACGATATGCTCGACCCCGCGACATTTGAAAATGTTTACAGAAACGATTACCGCATGTCGGTTGTAGCCAAAATATACAAGCTTTACCAGTCAAAATTAAAAAAGAACAACGCGGTGGATTTTGACGATATTATTTTAAACACGGTTAAAATTCTGAGCGGGAACATGGATATTTTAATGAAATATCAGTCGAAATTCAAATACATACTCGTTGACGAATATCAGGACACCAACAACGTTCAGTACACGCTTGTAAGCCTGCTGTCGCAGGGCTACGAGAACATTTGCGTTGTCGGCGACGACGACCAGAGTATTTACAAATTCCGCGGCGCGAATGTCGGAAATATTTTAAGCTTTGAAACAGATTTTGCAAATGCGAAAAAAATTAAGCTCGAACAGAATTACCGTTCCACACAGACCATTCTTGACGCGGCAAATTCCGTTATTTCGCATAACAGAAACAGAATGGAGAAAACGCTTTGGACGGCGAATGAAAACGGCGATAAAATACAGGTGTTCACCGCAATGAACGAATATGACGAGGGCAGATTTATCGCGTCGCAAATTAAAAAGCGGTATGACGAAACAGGCACTTTTGCCGACTGCGCAATTCTTTACCGCACGAACGCACAGTCGCGCGTAATTGAAGAAATGCTGATGCGCGAGGCTATTCCCTACCGCGTGCTTGCGGGTCTGCGGTTTTACGACCGCAAAGAAATTAAAGACATTACGGCGTATCTGAGAGTAATTCTGAACACTGCCGATGATGTAAGTCTAAAACGCATTATAAACGAGCCGAAGCGAAAAATCGGCGCGGCAACGGTTGAAAAAGCGCAGCAGCTTGCAAATGCAAACGATTGCAGCGTGTTTGACATTATAAGCGAAGCGGACAGCTACCCCGAGCTTAAATCGGCAGCGAAAAAGCTTGCGGAATTTGTGTCGCTCATGAACTCGCTTATAAAATTAAAGGACACGGTGCCGCTCAATGAGCTTGTTTCGCGCGTCATGAACGACACGGGGTATATGACAATGCTTATGATTGAAAATTCCGTGGAAAATCAGACGCGGATTGACAACTTAAACGAATTTATGTCGGTTGTCACGGAATATGAGCAAAATCCCGAATTTGAAAATACGCTCGGCGGATTTTTGGAAAATATTTCCCTTATATCCGACATTGACGCATACGACGAGGAGCAGGACGCGGCGGTTATGATGACAATTCACAGCGCGAAAGGTCTTGAATTTCCCGTTGTGTTTATCGCGGGCATGGAGGAAGGCTTATTCCCAGGTATGCGCTCTATCGGAAGCGACGAGGACATTGAGGAGGAACGCCGCCTTTGCTATGTCGCGATAACCCGCGCAAAGGAAGAATTATACATAACAAAAACGCAGTCGCGCACAATTTACGGCAGAACCGCGCCCGCGCAGACCTCGCGTTTTCTTAAAGAAATTCCTCTTGAATTTACCGAGGACAGGTCGAATGTTATTTCCCGCGCCGAAACCTT
>CAZBXN010000192.1:0-1955 GCA_964496015.1 uncultured Lachnospiraceae bacterium
GCGTAGGATTTCGCCGTTCTGCCGTTTACGACATGGATTTTGTAATCACAATCGTTATAGAATTCCTTTCGGCTTTCAAATCTTTCCCTGATTTCGTCTATACTGCTGTTTTGAAGAAGCGGACGCGTCAGAGCCGCTCTTTCAAGACGTTCCCGTATAACTGAAAAATCGGGTGAAAGATTAAAAATTACACCGTTTTTCCGAAGCTCAATGATATTTTCTTCCTTTAATACCGAACCTCCTCCTGTTGCTATGACGGCGTTATCTGCCTTTGCCGCCTCTTTTATTATTTCGCTTTCAAGCTTTCTGAAATATTCCTCGCCGTAACGCTTGAATATATCGTTTATCCTGCATTTGGCTTCACGTTCTATCATGTCGTCGGTATCTATCCGCCTGTAGTGCGACATTGCCTCTATCGCCTTTGACACCTCTGTCTTTCCTGTCGCCATGAAGCCCGTAAGAACTATGTTCATCGGTTAAATACCTCCTTTTTGATAATCTTATACAGATTATCGGGAAGCTTTATTCCCGTAAACAGCTCATAGGCGATTATGCCCTGATTTATCAGCATATTAAGACCGTTCATCGTCTTTGCTCCGCGCTTTTTGGCTTCCTTTAAAAACAATGTTTCATCAGGATTGTAAATCATGTCAACAGCCGCCGTACCGCTGTTTATAAATGACAAATCATTAAATTCGTCTATCGCGTCAATCGGCAGCGTATCAAGCTGCGGCTCCATTCCCGCCGAGGTGGTATTTATCACAAGGTCAAAATTGCTGTAATTAACATCTGTTTCAACCGAAAATCCCGTATCGGATTTTATCGCCTTTGCCAAGGCCTCCGCTTTTGATTTTGTTCTGTTTACAATAGTCACGGATTTTGGATTTTCGCGGATAAGCCTTATCAGCGTAGGTTTTACAACGCCTCCCGCGCCGATTATAAGAATACGCTTATCCCTTACGGCAATCCCCTCGTCGGCAAGAGATTTATAAAAGCCGTCCGCGTCGGTATTATAGCCGATTAAGCGTCCGTCACGGTTCACGACCGTATTTACCGAGCCCAAAATTTCAGCGTCCTCCGATATTTCGTCTATGTACCTCATAATATTGAGCTTATGCGGAGCAGTTACGTTTATTCCCGCAATTCCGAGCGCTCTCATACCGTCCGCCGCCTGTTTCAAATTGTCGGGAGATACACTCCACGCCGAATAAATATAGTCGGCATTTATGTAATCAGAAATAAAATTGTGCATTTTGGGCGAAAAACTATGTTCCACGGGGTATCCGATAATACCGAGCTGTTTTGTCTTTCCGCTTACCTTCAACACGAAAATCACTCCTTGTTACAATTTTAACATAACCTCTTCTATTATTGTAACATATTATTTTTCAAAATGCAATGAATTTTCCGATTATTTTTCATTCCCGTCGATTTATGCCGTTCTTTTTGCCCTGTCAAGGCTTTCAACTATGTAATCTTCGACGACATCGCGCAGGGTTGTCGGCGTAACGCTGTTTCTCATAATAAGGTCGATAAATTCTTCCGCGTCTTTTCGACGGTAAAAGACATTGTTTATCTGCTTTGTTTCGACTGTTTTCCCGCCGCCTTCAAAATATGTCGTTTTTTTAATTTTTACGCCGTAACACATCAAATCGCAGTAATCAACCGATATGTTCTCGGGTATAATATAGTACGCGAGCTCTGTTTCGTGCATATCATTTAAAATTGTTTGTCCGCAAAAAATTTCCTGTTCCATTTTCCTTTCCTCCTGATTTTTTCTTCCCGTGTCTGCGGAATTTATTATAGTGTATATTTAATTAAAAATCCAGCACAATATATCGCAGTATTTGACAGCTTTCGATAACTTTAAGTATAATTTTTCCGTTTTGTGTTTTTTTGTATGTTATATACTGCAAATTGATGTCGGATTTTAAAATATCCCGTTGATTTTTTGC
>CAZBXN010000193.1:0-1938 GCA_964496015.1 uncultured Lachnospiraceae bacterium
TTTTAAAGGGCATAAATCAGCATATTAAGCAGGGCGAAAAGGTAGTTGTAATCGGGCCTTCGGGTTCGGGAAAATCGACGTTTCTGCGATGCCTGAATTTCCTTGAACACCCGACCTCGGGCGAAATTCTGATTGAGGGCGAGGGGATAACGGATAAAAACGTAAACGCAATCCGTGAAAAGATGGGAATGGTGTTTCAGCAGTTTAATCTGTTCCCGCACCTGACGGTACTTGAAAATATCACGCTCGCGCCGATAAAGGTTAAGAAAAAATCAAAGGACGAGGCTGAAAAGCGGGCGAGGGAATTGCTCGAAATGGTAGGACTTGCCGATAAGGCGGACGCGTACCCTGCACAGCTTTCGGGAGGACAGCAGCAGAGAATTGCGATTGCGCGCGCGCTTGCAATGGAGCCCGACATTATGCTGTTCGACGAGCCGACTTCCGCGCTCGACCCCGAAATGGTCGGCGAGGTGCTGACTGTTATGAAAAATCTTGCGGACGCGGGCATGACAATGGTTGTCGTAACGCATGAAATGGGTTTTGCAAGAGAAGTCGCGTCAAGAGTTCTGTTTATGGACGAGGGCGTAGTTATGGAAGAGGGCAAGCCCGACGAGGTGTTTAACAATCCGCAGAATGAAAGAACAAAAGAGTTTTTAAGCAAGGTTTTATAGTATCTAACACGAAATGTGTTAAAATAAAAAATAAATTAAAGTTGGAGGAAAAGAACAATGAAAAAAGGTTTAATGAAGGTTATAGCATTGAGCGCGGCGGCTGTTATGGCGGCGGCATCGCTTGCGGGCTGCGGCGACAAGGGCGGCAAGCTTGTTATGGGTACAAACGCGGCATTCCCGCCGTTTGAATTCACAACATCACAGGGTCTTGTAGGCGAATTTGACGGTATTGACGTAGCTGTTGCAAACAGAATTGCCGAGGATATGGGCAAGACGCTTGAAATCGCGGATATGGACTTTGACGGACTTATCGCTTCGGTAAGCACGGGCAAAGTTGATATGGTAGCGGCAGGCATGACGGCAACGGACGAAAGACGCGAGAAGGTTGATTTTTCGGACACATATTTTGTAGCGTCACAGGTAATGGTAGTCGCTCCCGATAACGAGGACATCAAGACGGCACAGGATTTGAAGAACGGCAAGAAAGTCGGCGTTGTATTGGGTTACACGGGCGACAGCATTGTAACGGAGGATTTGGAGATTCCCGAGGAAAATATCCAGAGAGCCAACAGAGGTATTGATATAATTCAGGACGTTAAAAACGGTAAGCTTGACGCTGTCGTTATCGACTCTGCAACAGGCAAGGGTTTGGCGGCAAAGAACGATTTAAAGGTTGTTGAAGACCCCGAAGCGTTTGAAACAGAGGAATACGCAATCGCGGTTAAGAAGGGCAATACAAAGCTTCTTGAAGAAATCAACAAAATTCTTGCTGAGATGAAGTCAAACGGCGAAATTGACGCTTTGGCTGAAAAATATAACTAATAAACCGGCTGCGTGACAGCCCGATTAAAACACACAAAAAGCGCGGAAATACCGCGCTTTTTTGTGTGTTACTGATTTTTAATCGGATAAAAATATTAAGCGAAGAAGAAGCCCGCCGTCATATCAAGATAATTATCGCCCGAATAGTTACCGTAACGCTCATTTACCTTTGCCTTAAATTCGTCCGCGTTTTTGCAGTCCGCCGCGATTTCTTTCAGGCTTTCGATATAATCTATCTTAGTCTGCGCGTCCTTTAAATCCTCGGGTGTATAATGAGAGGTTAAAATCAAATCATAGCCCTTTGCGATATAGTCCTTGAGCTGCGCGATAATTGAGTCCGCATGACCCGCGCCTGCTACGATTGAATGGCAGTCGTGTCCGAGCATGTGCGTGTAAACTGCGTTGATTTCGGGGATTTCAATATCAAACGCCTCCTGCGTCGGAG
>CAZBXN010000194.1:0-1930 GCA_964496015.1 uncultured Lachnospiraceae bacterium
TACCCACACGCCCCTCAAACGTGCGCGTCTGCCTATTCCGCCACTCTCGCATGTGTTGTACTCATACAACGCTATATATTATAACAGATGATTTTAGATTTGTCAATAAAAAAGTATGTATTATTTTTATTGAATTTTACATATATTTAATTAAAGCTAACGGAAGGACATATTGAAGTGAAAAAGGTAACGGCTTTTATTATAATTTTATTGATTTTTATACCGAAATCCGCGTTTGCAATGGCGGAAAAAGCAAAATCCGTATGCGTCATGGACGCGCTCACGGGCGACATAATCTTTGAAAAGGACGCGTATACGCGCAGACCCATGGCAAGCACGACCAAAATAATGACGGCTGTAGTCGCGCTTGAAAACAGCAGCGCGGACGATATTGTCGAAATAAGCAAAAATGCCGAAATTCAGGAGGGCTCGTCCGCGTATCTGAGGGCGGGCAGTAAAATGTATATGCGCGATTTGCTCTACGGGCTTATGTTAAATTCGGGCAATGACGCGGCTGTCGCAATATCGGAATATATTGCGGGAAGCACGGACAAATTTGTAGACATGATGAATGAAAAGGCGTGGACAATCGGCGCGAATGACACGGCGTTTGTAAATCCGAACGGTCTGCCGCATGACGACCACTTCACAACGGCTCGCGACCTCGCGTGGATTGCGCGGTACGCGCTGAAAAATCCACAATTTTGCGAAACAGTGTCAACGAGCGAAATCCTGTCCCATACCGCGGACGGAACGGGCGAACAATGGTATATAAACCATAACAAGCTGCTTAAAATGTATGACGACTGTATCGGAGTAAAAACGGGATATACAAAAAAATCGGGACGCTGTCTTGTGTCAGCCGCAGAGCGTAATAATATAACGGTTATCGCCGTTACTCTGGACGACCCGAACGACTGGAAAGACCATGAAGAGCTGCTTGATTACGCGTTTTCAAAATATAAGGAACGCGAAATAGTCGCTGTAGGACAGACGGTAAAAAAAGCGTGTATTAACGGAGAAGTGCACCCGTTTGTCACGGCTCAGAATTTCACAATCCCGTTCCGAGAGGGACAAAGGCTCGCGATTGACATTGTAAATCACATGGCGGACGACATCAAAGCGCCTGTAAACGCGGGTGAAAAGGTGGGTTATACAGAAATATTATATAACGGAGAGCAGATAGGGACGGTGGATATAATATCAAAGGACAATATCTACGGAACAGCATCGGAAATGAGACTTAAAAACAGCTTTTTTAATTCTTTTATGAACGTGTTGAAGGTATGGTGCATATAGAAAGGAAAAAACATGGGAGAAACAGTAAGACTTCAAAAATACATTGCAATGAGCGGCGCGGCGTCAAGACGCGCGGCGGAAAGCATGATAGACGAGGGCAGGGTTAAGGTAAACGGTCATACCGTGTCCGAGCAGGGCGTAAAGGTGGAAATCGGTGCGGACGAGGTATCGGTTGACGGCGAGATTTTAAAAATCAAGGACAAAAAATACTATATCATGCTTAATAAGCCTGTCGGATATGTGTCAACGGTGAAAGACCAGTTTGACCGTCCCGCTGTGACCGATATAATAAAAAAGGACCTGAACGCGCGCATATTCCCCGTGGGACGGCTCGATTACGACACGGAGGGACTTTTACTGCTTACCAACGACGGTGATTTTACCTATCGGGTAACTCACCCGAAGTTTAAGATGGACAAGACCTATATCGCGGTCATAAAGGGCGGTATTACAGTAAGCGGGCTGAATAAGCTGAGAAAAGGCGTTAAAATCGAAGATTATGTGACATCGCCCGCCGACGTGAAAATTCTTGACGCGTACGACGGTCACACGCAGATAGAAATAACAATCCACGAGGGCAAAAACAGGCAGGTAAGGAAGATGTTTGAGGCTGTCGGCTGTAAGGTTACGG
>CAZBXN010000195.1:0-1927 GCA_964496015.1 uncultured Lachnospiraceae bacterium
CGAAGAATAATATGACAAGAGCCGAGGCGGCTTGCATGATTTATAATTATCTGACAAAGTAAAGATTTACAATAAAGACAGTAAAAAGTGTTTGGGACAAAATTTGTTCTGAACACTTTTTTATTTTCCTATTGCAATATCGCGGAAATGTTGGTATAATAAGCTTGTCCGTTAGGGCACTACCACTATCTTAAAATTGTTTAATCAATTATAAAGTGAGTGTTGTTAAAAACGCTGGCTTTATTTAGTTATACTTTGTAATTGATTATTCAATATAACAAGATGTGTGGTAGCATTAAAATCTAAGCCGCGTTTTTATGCGTGGCTTATGCTGCGCATTTTTTAATTTTAGGAGGAAATTTTTATGAATTTTTTTGAAAGTATTTTTAAAACAGCCGTTGACGAAGGAAAAATCGTAGTAAATATTGATTGGAACGGCGATATGAAGGCGATAGCACACGATATTTGCTGTCGGACGCTTATGGAAATACAGAATATTTTGGACGACAATACGCTGTCCGATTTTGATTGTATAGAAAAAATTGTTTGTAAAATGGAAGATGTGAATTTACAAGCGAATAGACATGACTTTTAGGGAGCCTCTCGGCAACGCTCTGCAAGGCTTCCCTTGGGGGAAGCTGTCACCGAAGGTGACTGATGAGGGATTAGGAAAAGCAAAACATATACTGCATCATTGTCCGCAGTGCATTTATCCCTCATCCGTCATTTGCTGCGCAAATGCCACCTTCTCGGTTGCATAGGCGAGCAGCGCAGCATCGCGAAGCGACCAGCCCCCTTAGGGGAAGGCAAACACTTTTTTCAATATACACCGTCAAACTCCGTTGTCTACAAGTTAAGAATCCTATCATTGTAAAATGATAGGATTTTTTTAATTTTGTTTATTTTACTCCGACTTAGACAGTCTTTTAAATTTTGCTGCCAAATCCTTATCCTCTTTGGATATGCGGTTCGATTCGCGGATTTTCCGTACTGCCATATTTTGCGTGGCGTCGTTCAATTTATTATCCGCGAGAAACGCAAAGGTTTTGTCCCTGCACTTCGCCGCGGCAGTCGCGACAAGCCAGCCCTGCATCATTTCAATATAATAAAAATCGGAATTGACGGAGTTTACGTATTTTAAAACAGCGTCAATATACTCGTCCGTCAGATAAAATTCCAAAAGACAGCCAAAACCGTAGCGGACAATCCACGGATTTTCATTATATATAAAATACTCTATATCGCCGAAAAATTCGGGCAGATATTTTTTTAGCTGTTTAAATGAAACAATATCGCAGGTTTCCCAGCTCCTGATTTTCCCGGCGTATGATTTTATATAGCCAAGAAGCTTAGGATAATCGCATTTTATAAGCGTCATTACAAGACCTTCAAGCATGATTTCCTCGCGGTAATTGCCCTTTTTGCAGGCTAAAAAGCTCTCATAACCGCCCTTATGTATTTCCTTTGCAATTTGCCTTAAAATCGGAATACGTATTCCGTATGATAAATCCTCCCCGGGTACAAGACCGTCGGAAAATTTTTTGTATTTTTCATCTGCAAGCGATTTTAAGTATTCCGTTAATTCCTCGTAATCATCTTGCGTCCAGTGATTTTTTATAAGCTCCATTTTACTCTTTTCCGTTCCAGCAATACGTACACAGCTTACATTCGGGCAAGCCGATTGTTTCAATCATATCGTCAAGTCTGTGATAGCGCAGCGACGTGAAATTCAGTTCCTTACAAATCTCGTCAAGCATTTCCTTGTAATTCTGACTTTCGGGATTTGCGTAATCCTCCAGAACCTCTTTTGATACGTTTTCGCCCTCGCGCTTTTGTATAATACGCCTTGTTATTAAATCAAGCTCGGAATTGGAGCGCGAGAAATTCAGGTATTTACAGCCGAACAGCAGCGGCGGACACGCGGGGC
>CAZBXN010000196.1:0-1885 GCA_964496015.1 uncultured Lachnospiraceae bacterium
GAAAAAGGAGCTTGACATTCCAATATCTATTGACACCTACAAGGCAAAAGTCGCAGAAGCGGCAGTCAATGCGGGCGCAGATTTGGTAAACGATATTTGGGGACTGCGGTATGACAACGGCGAAATGAGTGAGTTAATCGCAAAAACGGGCGTTGCCTGCTGCCTTATGCACAACAGAAAATCGGCGGAATATAATTCATTCCTTGACGACGTAATCGAGGATTTAAAAAGTTCGCTCGAAATCGCAAAAAGCGCGGGAATTGCCGATAATAAAATTATGCTTGACCCCGGGATTGGCTTTGCAAAATCGTATGAACAGAATTTATATCTTACAAATCACTTGGAGGAATTAACAAAACTCGGCTATCCCGTTTTACTCGGCGCGTCGCGAAAGTCCATGATTGGGCTTGCGCTCGACTTGCCCGTGACGGAGCGGTTAGAGGGCACAATCGCGACAAGCGTTATAGCCGTTATGAAAGGCTGTCGGTTTATAAGGGTGCATGACGTAAAAGAAAATAAACGGGCTGTTATGATGACGGAAAAGATAATACAGCAAAAGCTGCCGTAAAGGCAGTTTTTTGTTGTGATAAACAATATATTGGTACTTTACATCAAAAAATTTAAGGCAATAAGTGTTGAAAAGGTATAAAATACAATTAGGTATAATTGTACATTTTATAAAAAATGTACAAACATTGAAATTCTTAAGGAGGAAAGAAAATGAAGATGAAAAGATTTTTAAGTCTTGTTATTTCAACCGCTATGACGCTTTCGGCGTTTAGCGGCATGGCAATGACAAGCGCGTCGGCGGACGAGGGGGACGCTCCGACACAGACGGCAAATCACAATGTCTGGACTGCAAGCGAGGCGAATGCTCAGCTTGAAGAAGGCGGCACTCTCGCTGACACTGATGAAGGTACTCTTTACACTATATTTAAGCCCGAATGGTATGATGTAAAGGACCCTGCGGCAGCAGTTAAAGAACCTATAAATGAAGAAATTAACGGAAGAACCTTCACGTCGTACATTTCGACTTTTGATAAAAAGGACGAAACAGGCGTAGTTGTCCAAAAGGGTCAAAACGGCGGCTGGGACAACAAAACAGGTGGGTTGAGAACAGGCAATTATAAAGGACTTCTGAAGTTTGTTCCAAAAGCAGACGGAGTTGTAACCGTATATGTATTATCGGTAGACGCAAGTAAAAATGTCTGCATTCTAAAGGACGGAACAACGGACTTTAAAAATCCGGGAAAAACGAACGGTTCAATCGTTTATACACCGGGTACAGGCTCAATGGCAGTAAAGGCGGAGCTTAAAGCAAACGAAACCTACTATATGTTTGTAGACGGTTCAAAGGGACGCTTCGCGGCTGTTGACTATGAGGTTGGAGCTACATATGAGCAGCCTACGGCTGCTCCGACAACGCCTGCTCCGACAGCCGACCCGAATTCAAAGTCATGGACTGTATCGGCAAACGATGTCGGCAAAAAGGCGGGCGACATGCTTATGGGCGGTCTTACGCTTGTATCGGACAACACAGGAACTGACAAATATGTAACTGCTGAGAACGGAAAGATTGAAACAACCGAGGACGGAAAAGCTTTCAGCGGTTCTGCCCTTAAATTTGTTGCGCCTGAAGATGGTAAGTTAGAAGTTACTATGATTGACTGCGGCGGAACAAATGCAGACGGCTCTGTAAAATCGGTAACACCCGTTATTTATGGCATTACCGAGAAAACAAATCTTTTTGAATATACGACGGTAAAGCCGAAAGAAAAAGTTGAATTAAGCGCTGATGTAAAAGCCGGAAATACATACTATATTATAGCAACAGGCACAAAGGGACGTTTCTCGGCGGCTAAATTTACGCCGGCTTCACAGGGAG
>CAZBXN010000197.1:0-1875 GCA_964496015.1 uncultured Lachnospiraceae bacterium
TTTTTATGGCTCGCTATGTGGACTGTATTTCCTCATTTGAGCTTATTGAAAGACCTCTCTACCGCTATTACGTAAATACAGGTAAACGGTTTTGGAAAAAATATCCGTTTGATATGTTTGATACGGCGATAGAATCGGTAAATTGTATGCTTAATTTTATTTCAAAATGGAATGACGGCGACACGGAAGCAAAAAATTGGATTTACGGCGATTATTATCAAAAGGCTTTTTCAGGTATAAATTTTTTGTTTAATCCCAAACTGAAATTGAGCATCAGACAGCGTTATAATCGCATAAGGGAAATAGCCGACAAATACATAAGCGATATACCCGAGGATTTTTCAATGAATGAAACGGTGTTCCGTTATATGAGAAATAAACAGTATAAAAGGATTTATATACATATGCTTTTATATATTATATACCATTTATTCGATTGAGCGCGGTTTTTTAGCAAAACATCTTGACGAATACGAGTAAAACGTGATAATATCTTATTAAGACGAGTTGAGGGAGAAGAAAAAAGAATGGATTTAAGAGAAAGAGTAGAGGAAATCCAAAAAAGAAAAGAAGAACGGGAAAACGCGCTTAAACAAAAAATCCTGTATTTAAAAAGAGGACTTGTCATACTGGCGGGACTTGCCGTCATAGCGCTTATAATTTTCGGCATTAAAAGCTGCGCCTCGTCGGTATCCGCAAGACGCGCGGAAAAGGAAGCGGCGGAAAAAGCAAGGATAGAAGCGCAGCAGGCGGCGGAGGAAGCGGCGAAAACGCAGAATACGGTTGCGGTAAACGGCGGAGTTGACCAGGAATTTTATAAAAATTCTGCATTTGTCGGAAATTCATTTGCCGACGGCATGGAAATTTATAATCTTGTGGACGGCGCGGACTTTTTCGCAAGAGTCGGTTTATCCGTCGAGGACGCGGAAAAGCTTTCGACAACTACGGGTAAGGTGTCGGTAATTGACGAGCTTGACCGCGACAAGAAATACAGCAAAATATTCTTTATGTTCGGCGAAAACGAGCTCGGCTGGCTTGACGAGAGCGTGTTTATTTCAAAATACGAAGCGCTTATAAATAAAGCGAAGAAATATCAGCCCGACGCCGATATTTACCTGCTTGCAATAACGCCCGTGACTGAGGCGGTATCGAAAAAAGGCGAGGACGGCGCGACAAACGAAAATGTGGCAAGATTTAACAAGCTTATATTGCAGGTGGCGCAGGACGTCAATGTTAACTTTGCAGACATTTACAGTGCGGTCGTCAACGATAAGGGCTGTCTGCCCGAGGATGCGGCAAGCGACGGCGTGCATTTCAACAAGGAATATTACAAGAAATGTCTTGTGTATATACAGGAAGAATTCAGACAATAAGAGAAGGGAATGGGGAAAATGAAAAAAATAATTTTGGGGCTTATGGCTGTTCTTTGCGCGGCTGTTATATCGGGCTGCGCGAAGAAGGAAATAGACATGGTTGCGCTTAGCGAGGATTTATTAAATAACGGCACATACGCCGAGGAGCTTACCGAAGTAAATTCAAAGATTACCGAAAAGAGATACGCTATGACGGACGACGATATTGAGGACGTAATCGCATACTGCGGCACGAACGCGGTCGTTGATGAAATAGCGGTGTTTAAGGCAAAGGACGTAGACAGCGTATCGGAAAAGGCGGCGGAGCATATTGAAAGCCAGAAAAAGCTGTTTAAGGATTACCGTCCCGACGAAATACCGAAGCTTGACAGCTGTATTGTTGTATCGGAGGGCGATTATGTAATCGTAAGCGTAAGCGCGGACAGCGCGAAAGCCGGGGAAATAATAAATAAATACATAAAATAAACGGAGGACAAAATTGAATTTTTCAAGCCTTATATTT
>CAZBXN010000198.1:0-1856 GCA_964496015.1 uncultured Lachnospiraceae bacterium
CCTCTGTTTCAGGATAATTTATTATGCCCTGTTTCCTTAATTATTTGTATAAATACGGTTTTCTTCCGCTGCCGATAAATTGCACAAATCGGAATTCGTCATAGTTATCTTTTATAATTTTATCTATGCACGCCATTATATACTGAGCTGATATAAAATATCCCATGGCATTCATATGTCCGCCGTTAAAATATTTTTCACGGAATGTTTCATCATATGCCGGCGCAAATTTAAACAAATCTACAGCATAACAATTATCAAGAACTTCCGCAAGACCATGAACCGCTTTTGCAAATTCCGATATATCCTCCTTATGTTCTCCATTATCCGGAATTGTAACAAGGAAAAATTTTGCATCTGGTTCATTTTCCTGTAAGCGCTGTATAATTTTTGCATACCAGCCTATAAGAGTGTTCGCATTTTCATTGTAATTATTCTTTATATCTTCTTTTGGATTTCCGATTTTCCCGCCGTAACATTCCATATCTATATGACTTAAATCATTTACTCCAAGCGCAATTATATATGCCTGTTTTGTGTTGCTTTTTATAAAAAGCCGATTGATATTATCTGTTACGCTGTTTTGCTTATCCGCTTCGCTATACATGCTAAAGGCAGTCATACCTCCGCGCGAAAAATTTGTTATTTCAACGCCGCATATACGCTCTATGAATTTCCCCCATGAATATTCATAGCAATCCCAATAACTGCATTCGCCGCCGTTATCAAACTCAAATTCTCCGCTTGACAAGCTATCGCCTATACAGCCGATATTGCGAAATATATTTATCATTCCGCCGTATTTTACGGAATCTTCTAAAAGTAATTTTTCCATTTTTGAATCTCCTTAATTTATTTTACAGTCGGAATAACACTCTGCATAGTATTATTGTCTGTTGAAATCATTACCATAGCTAATGTTTCTCCATAATTCGGCGGCAACTTAAAACTAAATTCATACATACTATTTTTATCGCTTTTCATCTGATTTTGATATAAAATATACGGCGCAACTCTTTCCTCAGTAAGCGAACTTTTTCTTGTATCCTGCGAAAATACGGTTATCATAACATTTTCATTACCCGCGCTGTCTTTTAGCTGTCCGCTTACCTTACACATTCCGTTTTCAACAGTAGCAATAACAGATGCGTCACTGTCGAAACAATCTATTTTAACTGCATCTTTCAGCGGTTTAATACCCTCAAGACTGTCAAACACCATAAGCTTAATGCTGTCAGCATTCATTGCGTTATCGCTGTCAAAATAAACCTCGGCAATATCTGTATCGGTTGTAATGCTCTGCGTTTCAGCTCCAATAAGAACTCCCTTGTTATACGCCGAGCATATAACCGTCATTTTTGTTCCCGCAGGCTTGCCTGTTTCAAATGTAACTTTAATTTTTTCTTCGGGATTTAAAAACCAAAGCGCCTTGAGTTCTTCCCCGTTCTGTCCTGCATTTATTCCGTCTGAAATCTCATGCGGCGGCTCTGTCGGCTGCGGTTTCTCAGTAGGCGGAGTTTCAGGCTTGCTGTACGCGGAGGTTACATATACAGGCTCTTGCGTAAATTTCACACCGTATGTACCTGTAGTATTCTCAATATATTCCGCATTACCGTACATATCATATACCACGACATACGGAGCATTTGTTTTATAGCTATACGTTCCTCCCGTTTGGTCATACCATTCCGACGCCCATAGACTTATTACTTCGCTGCCATCCTTTCTGCGGTATTTGTTTGCATAGCCTGTACCATCGGTAATCATATCCCCGACAAATTCAGCGTCACCGACAATATCATTATAGGCGCATACTGCTATATATGCAGGTTTTGCCGCAAACGGAACAGAGTAGT
>CAZBXN010000199.1:0-1841 GCA_964496015.1 uncultured Lachnospiraceae bacterium
CGTGCGCGATGATGATAGCGGGGAGCTATAAGCAAACGATATGGCTTTCGATTGCGTTTGCGGAAATATTTACGCTTGCGGGACTTTTTATGTCGTATTATCTTGATATTCGCCCGGGAGGAACTATAGTTCTGCTCGGTGTCGCGGTATTGATTGTCATTGCGCTGACGACAAAGGCACGGAGAAGATAGAAAAAAACAGCTATTTAAGCTGTTTTTTTTCTTTCCTCGACACATATATGTAAAACAGTGTACACAGCACAATCTGCACTACGGTTGATGTGGGAGTGGCAAGACCAATTTTAAACAATGTTGCGTCCGCCGTTTTGCTGACAATATACGATACGGGTATTCTGACAAGAAACGCTCCGGCAATTCCCTGAACCATAACAAACCCCGTCTTGCCGCAGCCGTTGAAATAGCCGATATAGCAGAACAGGAATGACACGATAAGTGTGTCTATGGCGTACGCCTTTAAATAATCTGCCGCCGCGAAAATTACATCGGGCTGATTTGAGAATATTCCCGCTAGAATATTTCCGTGGAAGAATGAGAAATACGCCATGATTATGCCCGAGGCAAGGGACGCGCACATGCCGTACAGCATTGATTTTTTCGCTCTGCCGATTTTTCCGGCGCCGATATTCTGCGCGACAAATGCCGACAGCGACTGCGAAAATGAGGACGGTACGAGCATTATAAAGGCGCAGACCTTTTCGGCTACGCCGACGCCTGCGGAGGCGATAACGCCTAAGCTGTTCACAATGGAATTGATTACAAGGAACGACATGTTCACAAGACCGTTCTGCAATGCGATAGGCAAGCCCAATTTTATAACGTTTGCGATAATTTTTCGGTCAAATTTTATATTTTTTCTCGAAAATGGGAAAGGCAAGCCCCTTTTCTTCACAATTATGACGCATAAAATAACGCTGAACGCCTGCGCGAGAATAGTTGCAAGCGCCGCGCCGGCTGCCTGCATGTGCAAAACTGCGACAAAAAATAAATCTCCCGCAATGTTAAAAATACAGGCGCAAAGTACGGTCATCAGCGGCGTTTTTGAGTCGCCCATTCCTCGGAATATGCTTCCCAGCGCGTTATATGCGACAATAAACAAAATTCCGCAGGAGCATATTTTTACATATTGAATTGTTTCCGAAAACGCTTCCTCAGGTGCGTGCATAAGCTGCGTAAACGGTTTTGCGATTAACAGCATAAGCGCTGTAAGTCCCAACGCGAGCAATACGAAAAAGCAAATGCTGCTGCCCATAATATCGCCTGATTTTTCCTTTTGACCGCTGCCCATAGTCTGCCCCAAAAGGATTGTCGTACCCATTGCGAGCCCCGTTATTATTACCGTTACCATCTGCATCATCTGACTGCCCGTGGCAACTGCGGACACATCGGCAGCAGCGCCGAACTGACCTACTACAAGCAAATCCACCGCACCGTACAGCGATTGCAGACACATCGCAAACAGCACGGGAAAAGCGAAGCCTATCAACGGGCGCGCTATGCTGCCCTCCGTAAAATTTACATTTTGTTTCATAGTTATTTCCTCCTTGCCTTTTATAACAAAAAAGCCGGATAAAACAACAGGTATTTCAACCTGTCATCTTATCCGGCATAAACGCTTCCTCTGAGCGCTTATCCTCCGATGAACGCAGACAGCATATCACATTTCGGTATGTAAGTCAATACTATTTTGGATTTTTGTCGTTTTGCACAAATGATTTTTTCTATTTTTTGTCCTTCAAATATTTTTCCTTTGTAGCCATGCCGCCGCGTATATGCCGTTCCGCCTTGTTCTGTTCAAGCACCGCCTGCGCGTCGCGGTAAAGC
>CAZBXN010000200.1:0-1815 GCA_964496015.1 uncultured Lachnospiraceae bacterium
AATGACCATAATTACTCATATATAAATCTCCTAAATATTTTTATTATTTAAAATCGAAAGAAAATACGGTTGTAGTATCCGTTTCGCCCCAGTTTGATTTGGGAACGAATGAAATACTGTATACAGGTTCATCTATATTTATATTATAAGCCCTGTTTCGGTTGCAGTCTTGATTAAGTATTGTTTTTTCGCCGTTTTCAGTAGTGACGGTCACGCTGAATTCCTTGCATAAGGTTTTCGGAACATAGCACTGGGGACTGTCTATACGCACATTACCGCGCATAGGGTATAAACGGTCGGGACAGTCGCCTGTAAGTGTTTCTCTGTTTAGGTCGCTGTCAAAGGTCAGATGGAGAGAATGAACTGTTTCGGGCTGACTGAATTTATATTCAAGAGCCACTCCGTTTTTGACAGCTACTCCGCATTCTATATCCTTATAAATACTGTTGGAACGGTCAATACCGTTTTTCAAAGTGTCATTTCCATTAACAATTGGAGTTTTTTTGCACAAATCGCTTACTTCGCGAATGATCTTCGGTAAGAAACAATCATTCTGCGCAAGCGTCTGTTGAAGCTCGCCGAGCTTGTTTTTATAGACACCATGCGGTGTGAGATTGTATTTTGACGCAATAGCCGCCGCTGTTCCGACAGCCTGACCGATTATGGCGCAAGTGGCTTGTACTCTTGTACTGCTTAAAGCCATGTGGGTTACGCTGATATTGCGTCCCGCAAAAAACAGATTGGAGATATTCTTTGAATACATTGAACGGTAGGGAACGCAGTACGGCGACGGCGTTGACGCAACGGTATTCACTGTGCCGTCGTTATAAAAGCCCTTTGGAGAATGAACGTCAAGCGGCCACCCACCGTAAGCGACGGTATCTTCAAATATCTTATTTTCGGAAATATCACGCTGCGTTATTGTGTATTCACCTACCATACGGCGTGATTCGCGCTTACCGGGAAGAAATCCAAGAAAATCCAAATCCCAGTTTTTCGCATCGCAGACGCCTGAATTTTTAACATAGTCCCAAGTGCCTGTAGCAAGGGATATAAGGTCTTTTGCAATGTGTTCGGTGTCGTGTATTGTATCCTTTTCGCCGCCAAGCTCAAGATACCAGAAGTTTTCGTAGGGACTTTTAAGCTCGGGCTTATGATATTTAAAATGCTTGTCGCTAAGAGGAGTACTCCATTTGGGAGGAATGTATTTTATCTCCTGCTCTGTTTCCCGCGCCTGTATCAGACAGCTCATTCCCATAACGCAGTTGTCGTGAGTCTTTACGGGAGTATCCTCCATAAATTCATCTGCGCTTTCACGCCCAAAGCGGTACTCTGCGCCTGTAAGAGGAGCTAAAATGCTGTCACCCGAGCAGTCTGCATAATTTGTACTTTCTACCTCAAAAAAGGTTTGCGTAGTCATCTGATAACCTGTAATGCTTTTTATACATTTTGTTCTGCCGTCGCCGAAATTGCCGTCATTGACAGCGGCGTCCATACAGGTGCAGTTAAGTAAAAGAGTTATATTTTCTTCTCTGATTACAAAGTCATATAAAACAGTATCCCATATGTAATAGTTTTTCGTGGGGTTTCTGTAATAATTTTCAAGTAAAATTTCTTCGATTATGCCTGTTTCCATATTGTTTTTACCGTCCGCGCCGCGAATCCACATTCTTATTTCAGACGAGGCATTTCCTCCCAAAACAGGACGTTCGTGCATAAGAACAACAGACGCGCCCTGGCGTGCCGCCGCTATTGCCGCGCAAATTCCTGCCATACCGCCTCCGATAACGCACAAATCGGCTGTAAGTTTTTGCC
>CAZBXN010000201.1:0-1778 GCA_964496015.1 uncultured Lachnospiraceae bacterium
CTTAAACATGAACACAAAAAAGAAACTATTATCATTTATCTTAGCGTTAAGCATGATTTTTGCCGTGCTTCCGCAGATGGTTTTTGCCGCGGACGGTACGCTTGAGGGCGACGGTACGGCGGACAGTCCGTATTTAATCACGGATGCGGCGGATTTAAAAGCATTTAGAGATACGGTAAACGCCGAAGCATCCAGCACAAAATGCGCAAAGCTTACAAACGACATAAATCTTAATAATGAGGAATGGATACCGATTTTTCCGACAAGCGAATACATAACAGAAGCATACGCCGGAACTTTCGATGGTGACAATCATACAATAAGCGGTTTATCTATAAATTCATCAAAAGCAAATCAAGGCTTATTCGGAGCAATTAACGGCGCGACTGTCAAAAATTTAAAGGTTGACGGAAACGTAACTTCATCAAATAACTATATAGGCGGAATTATAGGAAAAATTCAAAAGGGCAGTGTTATAAACTGTTCTTTCAGCGGAACTGTTATCACTACAAAAAGCAAAGGTTATGCCGGCGGTATTATCGGAGGAACAAACGGAAGCACCGCCGCAAATGCGACAATATTAGAAAACTGTGCAAACAGCGGCAGCATAACGGGAGAAACCCAAGGAACTGTCGGCGGTATTATAGGATATGCTCAGTTTGCATCAATCAAAAATTGCTACAATACAGGCACTATTACAGGTGCAACACGCTCAGGCGGCATTGCGGGACAACTCCAAAAAAACGCCTCAGCGTCAAACTGCTACAATATCGGTACGGCAACCGCTGATATATGTGACTTTTTATATTCAAGCTCGTCACTTTCAAACTGCTTCTATAAAGCAAAGGCGACAAATGCAGGCACCGGAACGGTTACGTCCTGCGAGCAAATCACAGATGCCGCCGCTCTGCTTGAAAAGCTCGGCGGCGCGTTTATTGCGGACGACGGAAATATAAATAACGGCTACCCGATTTTAAAATGGCAGAAGAGCGCGGAGGTTGTGCCGAAAGACCCGCATATTTCAATCACGGGCGGCGCGGTAATGTATATCGAAAACAATTCGACCGTTCCGCAGACGACTTTATCTGTTAGCTTCACCGATATGGACGCCGCTCCTGTCATATGGTCGGCAGACAGCGACATTATCACGCTTGAAGCTCCCGAGGACGTTGACGAAAACAACAGCAAAACAATCGTAAAGGCTGTTAAGCCTGGAAAGGCAACTGTTACGGCAACAGTCGGAGAATACACGGCAACGCAGGAAATAACGGTCTATCCGTTTATAACAACCGTTGAAATTGAGGGCGATGTTCAGGTTGGAAGCGCGGTTAATGCAAAGGTAAATGTCTTAGGCGGTGAGGAATACGACTATGATACATACCCCGAGCTCACATTCCGGTGGAAATATCTTACAGCGGACGACTATTCGGCTGGTAATACGGGAACATCTTCATATCAGAATATCACGGGCGCGGCAAGCCGTGAATTTACAATACCCGAGGATTTAAAGGGCGATTATCTGTCATTTGAATTTTACTACAACGGCGAATACAAAACGCCGTCAAGACCCGTAAAAATTCTTTCAATTCAGGAAGCCGAAGACAAAAAGAAAGCCGAAGAAGAGGCAAAAATAAAAGCGGAAAAACTTGACAAATTAAGCGCCGTAAAAGAGACCCTCGGCGATTATTATAAAATTACTCCCGTTTTCGGCGAGGACAATAATATTGTTGATATTTTAAAAGCCGATTTAACGGCAAAATCGGTTGACCTGTCCGAAT
>CAZBXN010000202.1:0-1777 GCA_964496015.1 uncultured Lachnospiraceae bacterium
AGGGTATGATTTATCAAATATGGCAATAGATATTTGGAAAGTCCTAATTTTATGACAGGCAATTTATATCGCAAAATCATTGACGACATCAAAAGTATATATTTATGTAAGTGGTAAAATATATATAAAGAAAGGACGGGATACAGGCGAATTTGACCCATTGGCAAATATGACTCGTGCTGAAGGTGCGGTTGTTATATATAATATTTTAAATGTAAAGAAGGCGAAGTAATATGACAGACGAAACAAAAGTAACTGAAAAAAACAATGATACAATCGGAAAGGAAATCAATCTTGACGAGTTGGATAATGTGGTAGGCGGTTCAATAGGCAATGTAAGATATACCAAAACAACAGTATCAAAAGGTATATTATTTTTAAACACAATATTGTGCGGAAGAAGCGTTTCGTTTAGAACATTATTGATTATTTGTAATATATATGATATAATTAAATATGGTAAGAAGCGAGCTTGTACTGATTAAACAACAACTATCAGCAAGCTCAATCTTTTATGGAAGAAAAAATTTACAATATCGGAAGGATAAATCATGACGGAATTTCAGCAGAGGGTTTACGCGGCAGTGGAGCGTATTCCACGGGGCAAAGTTATAACTTACGGTGAGGCAGCGCGAATGGCGGGAAGCCCGAGAGCGTCGCGCGCGGTCGGGAATATTTTACATAAAAATCCGTTTTTCGGAGTTGTGCCGTGTCATAGGGTTGTGCACGCAGACGGCGCGCTTGCCGAACCGTTTGCTTTCGGCGGCGAAAGGGTACAGCGCGAAATGCTTGAAAAAGAGGGCGTTATCTTTACCAAAGACGGCAAGGTTGATATGAAAAAGCACGGATATATTTTTGGAGGAAAAAATGGATAAATTAACGCAAATATCGCTTGAAATGATAAAATATTATGCGGGTGATGAAAAACGGATTGAGCATTTTATAAAGGTTCACGGCTATGCGCGGATAATCGGCAAATCAGAGGGACTTAGCGAAAGAGAGCAGGAAATTCTGGGGGCGGCGGCGTATCTGCATGACATCGGCATAAAAATAAGCGAGGAAAAATACAATTCCTCAAGCGGTTATTATCAGCAGATAGAAGGTCCGCCGCTTGCGGAAAAAATGCTTACGGACATTGGCTTTGACGAGGAGTTTATAAACCGCGTTTGTTACCTCATATCGCGTCATCACAAGTATAACAACATTGACGGCATGGACTGCCAAATTCTTATTGAAGCGGATTTCATTGTAAACGCAGTGGAGGAAAAAATAAATGATGACACGGTTTGCGATATTCGGGAAAAAATATTCAAAACAAAGGCAGGCAAGGAAATTCTTGACAGCCTGAGCAAATAATTGGTCGGCAACACATACAATAAAGGCAGTAAAGAAGTAAATTGATAAATACACACAAGGAAGTGACAATTATGTGGTTTATATTTGCGCTTGGGTCAGCAGTGTTCGCAGCACTGACGTCAATACTCGCAAAAATCGGAATAGACGGTGTTAATTCCAACCTTGCGACGGCGATACGGACAATGGTGGTTGTATGTATGGCATGGGTAATGGTGTTTTTGACAAATTCGCAGGGCGGTATATTTACTATAGGTAAAAAAAGCTGGCTGTTTCTGATATTGTCGGGACTTGCCACGGGCGCGTCATGGCTTTGCTATTACAAGGCTCTGCAAATCGGCGAGGCGTCAAAGGTAGTCCCCGTCGATAAGCTGAGCGTGGTTATAACGCTCGCGCTCGCGTTTATATTCCTGCACGAAAAATT
>CAZBXN010000203.1:0-1777 GCA_964496015.1 uncultured Lachnospiraceae bacterium
TCGAACCGAACATGAAGTCAACAATGTTCTTCATTATAATGTTACCTGTGTTTTTTGCGCGTGTAAATCCCGCTTCCACCATTGTAAATCCCGTCTGCATGAAAAATACAAGCACTCCGCCGAAAAACAGCCAGAAGCAGTCCACCGCAGTTGTTAATAATTCTGTACTCATAATCCATCAATCCTTCCTATATTTATGCGTTTTTTACAGTAACGCTTCTCTGTCTTCTTCGCCGGTTCTTACCTTTATAACTTTCGATACGGGTGAAATAAAGATTTTTCCTTAGCCGATTTCGCCTGTTCTCAAAACGCCTATCGCCGTGTTTACGACGTCGTCTACGGGAACGGTGCAAACTACCATTTCAACCTTTACTTTCGGAAGCAAATCGACGCTGTAATCAACGCCTCTGTACTTATGCTTCTGACCTCTCTGCACGCCGTAGCCGAGAACGTTGGTAACGGTCATGCCGTTAATACCAATCTCGTTCAGCGCGGTTTTAAGCGCCTCAAGCTTACTCTGTCTGGTTATAATTTCGATTTTTGTCATTTCTGCCATGACTAAACTCCCCTTTCTTCTGCTTTATGCAGATAAACAAAAAAGCGCGTCCGTCAAATTATCTTTGACAAACACGCCTTTGTGCCGTATTTGATATTCATAAAAAAATAACGCGTCTACGGAAAGCTTTTCCATAAACACGCCCTTGTGAATACCTTTATTGTGACCTATTATACGCCTCGTATTTTTATTTGTCAAGCATTTTCAAATTATTTTTTTGTTTTTGTTGAGAATGACAAAACATTTAAGTCATTGCCAAAAAAATTAGAATATTTTATACAAAGCCTTAAAATAAATTATTTTCGTATTGACAATTTTGTAATTTTGATGTAAAATAATAAAAACAGCAGAGGAGGTCGTATGAAAATGCCGGTATTACATCAAAAGCTATTGCCGCATGATAAATCATATATGAAGCCTCTGTTTTCTTTTTTATTTTTTAATTGTGTAGACAATGATTAGAGTTATCTGTCATTAGTCTTTTTTTTTGCAATAATGAAAGGAGCTTTTAATTATGAACGGACAGTTAATACTCGAAAACGGTATGCGGTTTTCGGGAACGCTTTTCGGCGATATTAAAAATGTCGCGGGAGAGGTCGTTTTTACTACAGGTATGACGGGCTATCAGGAAACGCTTACCGACCCGTCCTTTGCGGGACAAATCGTAACTATGACTTTCCCGCTTATCGGAAATTACGGCATCAATTTTGAGGATATGGAGGCAAAGCATACAAATTTAAAGGCGTTTGTCGTCCGCGAGAAATGTAATCACCCGTCAAATTTCAGAAATGAGATGAATTTGGACGATTTTTTGAAATCACAAGGCGTTGTCGGACTTGAAGGGATTGACACCCGCGCGCTTACTCGTGTTATCCGCGACCACGGCGAAATGAAGGGTGATATAATGAAAGGAACTCCCGCAGACAGCGAGGTAAAAGAGCTTTTAAAAACGCTTGACAATTCTCACGTTATTATGGAAACGACAACAGAGCAGGTCTATACGCTCAATGATGAGGGGAAAACGCATATTGCGTTTATAGATATGGGCGCAAAGGACGGAATACTTCGCGATTTGCAAAAGCGCGACTGCAAAATCACAGTATTCCCCGCCGATGTTTCAGCCAAGTGCATAGCGGACGCAAAGCCCGATTTGGTATTTATTTCAACCGGTCCCGGCGACCCGCTTGACGCTCCGGGTACGGTAGATACAATCAAGGCTTT
>CAZBXN010000204.1:0-1685 GCA_964496015.1 uncultured Lachnospiraceae bacterium
CTTTTCCATTACGTATACGTCCATGCTCGCGTTTGAGGTTTTGGGATAATACGGCTCAACTTCAATGTCCGTAACTCTCTTTTCCTCGTCAAGGTCAAGCAAAGTAAACCTTGACAGTTCCGCCTCCTCAACGCCCTGCATATTCTTATAAACAACCGTAATATCCGACTGATTTTCAATATGTTCCTTTACAACCTCGGCAAAGTCGATATTGTAAATGCTGTTGCCCAAAGAAAGAATAACGTATGTCTGACCGCTTCTGTGAATAAAATCACTTATTCCGGCAAGCATATCAATATTTCCCTTAATTGTGCCGTATGTCATCTTTTCAAGGTTCGGCGGCAATACGCTGAGTCCCCAGTTCTTTCTGTCCAAATCCCACGGCTTACCCGATTTAATATGGTCCATAAGCGAAGAATAATTTGTTTCGGTTGCAACGCCTATATTTGTTATTCCCGCATTTGCCATATTTGAAAGCACAAAATCTATAATTCTGTAGCGTCCGGCAATCGGCAGCGCGCTGTTTGCTCTTATATCGGTAATCGGCGGTATTCTGTCGTCACTCGTCAGAATAATGCCCATAGTATCTTGTCTCATAATCTGAACATCTCCTTTCTTATTCGGCTTCAACCATGCTGCCCTTGGCGATTTCCGCGCCGTCCTTTACAACAGCGCCGCCCTCAACCAGCACAATTCCCTGAGTACACATTTTTGACGCATACGGATTGTCGTCGTTTTCGGTAAAGCCTATCTTCGCGCTGTCGCCGATAACAGCTTCCGCGCCGATTACAGCCTTTTCAATCACTACGTCGTTTCCGATTTTCGCACCGGGCATAATAACGGAATCGGTAATCGTCGTTCCCGAGCCTACCTCAACGCCGCCGAATATAACGGAATGGTTAATTGCGCCGTTTATCGAGCAGCCCTCGGTGACGGTTGAGTTCACGATTTTCGCGCCCTTTCCGACATAATGCGGCGCAAGCGCCATGTTTCTTGAATAAATGCTCCAGTTTCTGTCGTTTATATCGAACTTCGGAGGGTCGTCTATAAGGTCCATGTTCGCCTCCCAAAGGCTCTGGATTGTTCCTACGTCCTTCCAGTAGCCCTCAAAGCGGTAGCTTACCATTTTTTCGCCGTTTGCAAGCATTGACGGAATGATATTCTTTCCGAAGTCGTTTTCCGACTGAGTATCTCTCTCGTCGTCCGTAAGGTACTTCTTCAAAATCTGATAATCGAAAATATAAATTCCCATTGACGCAAGATTGCTCTTCGGGTTTGCGGGCTTTTCCTCAAACTCGACAATTGTGCCCTCCTCGTCAACATTCATAATTCCGAAACGGCTCGCTTCCTCCCACGGCACGGGCATAACCGCGATTGTCGCGGCAGCTCCCGATTCCTTGTGCGCTCTGAGCATCTCGCCATAGTGCATTTTATAAATGTGGTCGCCCGACAAAATAAGCACATGGTTGGGATTAAAGCCCTCCAAAAAGCCCAAATTCTGATAAATCGCATTCGCCGTACCCTTATACCATTCGCCCGTTTTTGCGCTCTGATAAGGCGGCAGTACATACGCTCCGCCGTGGCTTCTGTCTAAGACCCACGGATTTCCGTTTCCTATATAAGTATTTAATTCAAGCGGCTGATATTGTGTCAGCACGCCTACTGTGTCAATTCCCGAATGAACA
>CAZBXN010000205.1:0-1679 GCA_964496015.1 uncultured Lachnospiraceae bacterium
TGTAAGTTTTTATAAAGATAGCGCTATTCTTTATATTTACATTATACGGCAGAAAATTTTTAAAGTCAATATTTTCGGCAATATCGGACAAAAAATTGCAGTTTCGGTAAAATTGAGTTAAAAAATTATTGTTATTCCGTCCAATCCACCGTTAAGCCGAGAGCTTCGGCGGCGAAGCGGATAGGGATATAAGTGCGGTCTTCGGAAATTACGGCTTGCGTATCCATTTTTACGTTGTTCCCGTCAACGGTCATGGTGTCGCTGCCGATTACGATTGTTATGATTTTTCCGTTCTGCGCTATAGTGACGGTCTGATTTGCGCCGTCCCAGTTAACTTTTGCGTCAAGCATTTCAGATACCGCGCGTACAGGCACAAGCGTGCGGTTGTTGTCGTCAATAAACGGCTTCGCGTCAAATTCAACCGCCTTACCGTCAACGCTTATTGTGATTTCCTCACCGCCCTTGACCTCAAGCTTTTTCGGCTCGGGTGACGCGGCAGGAACTGCGGTCGCTTTCGGCTTTGCGGTTGACTTTGGTTTGTCGGTTGCTTCGGGCGTTTCCGTTACCGTCGGTTCTTCGTCCCAAGAGAATTTCAGCTTGCCTGGCGGGGGCGTAACTGCCACGCCGTTCTTTTCAAGATAAAGAATTCCCGTTTGTATCTTCGCATTGTCGGGCAATTTAATATCTTTGATTTTCTCGCAGCCTAAAAAAGCTGTTTCCATAATAGTCAACGTATGATTTGAAGGCTCTATCGTGACCTTTTTCAGATTTTTACAATTCTCAAAAGCACCGCCGCGTATTTCCGTGACGGACGCGGGAATTACAACGCTTTCAATATTCGTTTCCGCCAACGCATTTGAGCTGATTGTTTTAACCGTATTGGGAATTACGACGTCCTTATCTTGACCGAAATACGCCATCAATACTCCGTCGCTGTTAATACTGAACTTGTTAGCCTCGTCCTTAATTTTGAAATTCTTCTTAAAATCGCTGAAATAGAAGGAACGCCAGTTTTTCGCAATGAATTCCTCGCTCGCGTTGACATTTTTCAGCGTTTCGGGGAAGACAATACCTTCCAGTTTCGGATTTCCCTTGATTGTCAGCGTTTCCATATCAGTATTTTTGAAAGCAAATTTTTTGATTTCCCTTACGCTTGCGGGGATAGTCAGCCCGTCGCTCAAATTCGAGCCATTAAACGCGTTCTCTCCGATATATTCGAGATTTGGAGGAAGTTCCAGCGATTTTAGATTTACCGTGCCCGAAAATGCACCATGACATATATTTTTCAAGGAGTTTGGAAGGGTCACTTTTTCAAGTTCTGTCGCGTTTCTGAATGTGGCTTGACCAATGGTTTCAACGCCTTCCTCGATAACAATCTCCTTAACGCCCTCCAGAGCCAATCCCGTATTACATTCAATCATTTTCATTGACCCTGGGAAAGTGATTTTTTTTGCGTTTGAATTTTTAAATGTATCGGGGTCGATTTTCTGCACGGTGTCGGGAATTTTCACGTCAGTGTCTTCTCCTGCATATCTCATTAAATGTGTTCCGTTCAAAATCAGAAAGTCGCCCTTGTAGTCACGTATAAATTTACATTCAGTATTAAAAACATGCTCGCCTATATGCTCCGCCGTCAAATCCCAATCCAAAGCGGACAGATTTCTTGAATAAAGAGCGTA
>CAZBXN010000206.1:0-1663 GCA_964496015.1 uncultured Lachnospiraceae bacterium
AAGTTAGGGTCGGCAATTTGCTCTTTAAACTCCTTGCACATACACTTGGTATCATTAGTTTTTTCTATGCGGCAAGGACAGTAACCGCCCGTCTTTTTCAGCCCTTCTTTTATGGTGTTTACAATTTCTGAATTGGGGTTTAATTTAATTTTCATCTTTATTCTCCTATCATGTTAGAATTTTTGCTGTCCGCGTTTTTGCTTTGCCCCGTAAAATATAAAATAAAAATAGACAGCATTGGTAACATATATGGTGATATAAAGGAGATTATTCCTCTCAAAAATCCATATATCTTATTTCTTTTGCAGGTTTATTATGTTATTATATCAATTTGCCGCGCAGCTTTCCGTGATATTATCACATAGAAAAGCGGTTTTTTGGGCTTATTATACAAACATATTCCCGTAATATATTCAAAACCTCTTGACAATTTCACAAAAATGATATAAAATATATATGCTTAATATTCTTTAGTTTTCTGTAAATGAGAATTATTATCTGTAAAGTTAAAATTTATATGTAATCCGAATACTTAAAATGGAGCATCTTAAAATGGATTGCTCCGTAGAGAATTGCATTGCGGAACGGAGGGAATACCTGCAATCCCAACCGCCGTTTACATGATACTTTTATGGAAAGCATTCATTTTAAGAACAGCCCCCAGCAGGTACTTGGTTTACTGCCATTAAAAAAAGAACGGGGGTAATTACAATAGATAATATAATTTTATATGCCTTAATCGCATTGATTATCGGCGGCGGCTTAGGCGGATTTATCGGTTTTAAGTCCGGCGTGTCGCACAGAAAGAAAATTGCCGAGGCGGAATTAGGTTCTGCCGAAGCAAAGGCAAAGTCTATTGTTTCAGAAGCCGAAAAGACGGCGGACGCGAAAAAACGCGAGCTGCTGCTTGAAGCGAAAGAGGAAAATCAGCGTTTGCGCGCGGACTTCGACAAGGAAGTTAAAGAACGCCGAGGCGAGCTTAACCGCATGGAGCGCAGATTAAATCAAAAAGAAGAAACCTTAGACAAGAAAAATGACAATTTGGATAAGAAAAACCAGACGCTTGACCAGAAAATCAAGCATATGGAAGCAAAAGAACAGGAAATAGCAGAAATCAAGCAGCGTCAGATGTCGGAGCTTGAAAAGATTTCAGGCATGACAAGAGATGAAGCCAAAGAGATTCTCCTCAAAGACATTGAGGAACAGACAAGGCATGACGCAGCTATCATGGTTAAAGAAATTGAGCAAGAGGCAAAGGAAAACGCAGAAGTAAATGCGAAGAAGATTGTGGCGCTTTCAATACAGAAGGTTGCCGCTGACCACGTTGCCGAAACGACCGTTTCGGTTGTAAATTTGCCGAGTGATGAAATGAAGGGCAGAATTATCGGACGAGAGGGAAGAAACATCAGAACGCTTGAAACGCTGACAGGTGTTGACCTCATCATTGACGATACGCCCGAGGCTGTAATAGTTTCAAGCTTCGACCCAATCCGCCGCGAAGTCGCAAGACTGGCGCTTGAAAAGCTGATTGTGGACGGACGAATTCATCCGGCAAGAATTGAGGAAACGGTTGAAAAATCTCGTAAAGAGGTTGAAGCCATTATCAAGCAGGAGGGCGAAAGCGCGACGTTTGAAACAGGCGTGCACGGTCTGCACCCCGAGC
>CAZBXN010000207.1:0-1652 GCA_964496015.1 uncultured Lachnospiraceae bacterium
GCACGACCACGACTATGTTTTACTTCCGCTCGAAAAAGCTGTTACGGGAGTAAAATGCTTGTAAAGTTTGCGAAAATAGGTTAAAATTATAAAAAACGATAGGAGAAAAATATGTTTACCGATAAAGCGAAGATTTATGTTAAAGCAGGAAAGGGCGGCAACGGAGCAATCTCATTCCGCCGTGAAAAATATATTGCCGCGGGAGGACCCGACGGCGGCGACGGCGGAAAAGGCGGAAATATCATATTAAAGGCGGACGCTGGCAAAACAACGCTTATGGATTTTAAATATAAGCGCAAATATGCCGCGCCTGTTGGCATGGACGGCGCGGGAAAGCGTCAGAAGGGCAAAAGCGGCGAGGACGTAATTATCCGCGTACCGCTCGGCACAATTGCGCGCGACGCGGAATCAAACCGAATAATTGCGGATTTATCCGTTCCCGATAAAGAGGTGGTCTTAGCGAGAGGTGGTAACGGCGGCTGGGGCAACGCGCATTTTGCGACTGCGGTTCGTCAGACCCCGAACTTTGCAAAAAACGGTCAGTCGGGCGATGAACGCGAAATTATTCTTGAACTTAAGCTTCTCGCCGACGTCGGACTTGTCGGATTTCCGAACGTCGGCAAATCTACGATTTTATCGCGCACCACAAAAGCCGACCCGAAAATCGCAAATTACCATTTTACGACGCTTGAGCCGAATTTGGGCGTTGTGGATCTCGGTGACAGCCGAAGCTTTGTACTTGCCGATATACCGGGAATTATCGAGGGTGCAAGTGAGGGCGTCGGACTTGGGCATGAGTTTCTGCGTCACATTGAGCGCACGCGTATTTTAATTCATGTCGTTGACGTATCAGGTATTGAGGGCAGAAATCCGATTGAGGATTTTGACATTATAAACGAGGAACTTTCAAAATACGATATGGCTCTTGAAGAGCGTCCGCAGATAATCGCGGCGAACAAGACCGATATTTTGCAGGACGAGGATATGTACAGGGAATTTATTGCGGAAATGGAAAAGCGCGGTTACAGCGTGTTCCCGATTTCAGCAGCGACAAATCAGGGCGTGGCGGAGCTTATGAACAAGACATACGAGGAGCTTTCAAAGCTTCCGCCGATTACTATTTATGAGCCTGAAATGGATATTGACGAGGAAGAATTTGATTTGGACGGCAAAGGCTTTACAATCACGCGCGAAAACGATACGTTTATCGTGTCGGGCTCATGGATTGAGGCTGTCGGCGGCAGCGTCAATTTCTCGGATAATGAGTCTTTGCAATATTTTCAGCGCGCTCTGCTTAACCGCGGCGTAATCGAGGAATTGATTGAAATGGGAATAAAGGAAGGACAAACCGTAAGAATTGGGGATTTAGAGTTTGACTTTGTATTTTAAGGAGATAAACATGAAAAAGCTACTGATTTTGGACTCAAACAGCATATTGAACCGTGCGTTTTACGGCGTGCGCTATCTCAGCGCAAAGGACGGCACGCCGACAAACGCGATTTACGGATTTTTAAATATTTTGTTAAAGCTTATAAACGAGCAGCAGCCCGACTATATCTGCGCCGCATTTGACGTACACGCGCCGACCTTCCGTCACAAGCAGTACGAGGGCTATAAGGCGCAGCGCAAGCCCATGCCCGAGGGACTGGCAG
>CAZBXN010000208.1:0-1617 GCA_964496015.1 uncultured Lachnospiraceae bacterium
GACTTTACGACCCGCAGTTTGAGCATGACGCGTGCGGTATCGGCTTTATTGCAAACATCAAGGGCGCGACCTCGCACGGCATTATCAATCAGGCGATACAGATTTTAAAAAATCTCGCTCACCGCGGCGGCGTAGGTTCTGAACCCGACACGGGCGACGGCGCGGGAATACTTATCCAGATGCCGCACACCTTTATGAAAAAGGTGTGTAAAAACGAGGGTATAAAGCTGCCGAAAAAGGGCGATTACGGCGTTGGTATGCTGTTTTTGTCGCCCGACGAGGACACGCGTGAGGAAAGCCTTGTTTCGCTTAAAAAGATAATCGAGGACGAGGGACAAATTCTTCTCGGTGTGAGAAAAGTGCCCGTATATGAAACTTGTATCGGTCAGAGCGCGCTTGACGCTATGCCCTATATTGTGCAGGTATTTATCGGCAAGGGCAGTGAAATGGGCGCGGACGATTTTGAGCGCAGAATGTATGTAATCGGCAAAATTGCCGAAAAGAAAATCAGAAAGAGCGGAAAAGACAACTATTTCTATTTCGCCTCGCTTTCCGCGCGCACGGTCGTTTACAAAGGCATGCTTACGCCCGACCAGGTAAATGAATTTTACCTTGACTTAAAGGACGTTGACATGAAAACGGCAATCGCGCTTGTTCACTCGCGTTTTTCGACGAACACGTTCCCGTCATGGGAAAGAGCGCACCCCAACCGATACATAATCCATAACGGAGAAATTAACACAATCCGCGGTAACGTAAACTGGGTTAAGGCGAGGGAAAGAATGTTCCAAACGCCCGAATTTGAGGGCGATATGGATAAAATCCTGCCCGTCATAAACGAGGACGGTTCGGACTCCGCTATGCTTGACAACTACTTGCAGTTTCTGCATCTTGCGGGCTTTTCACTGCCGCGCGCGGTGATGATGACAATTCCCGAGCCTTGGGAAAACAATGACGACATGAAACCCGAAATGAAAAAATTCTACGAATATCACTCGTGTATCACAGAACCGTGGGACGGTCCTGCGGCTGTCGCGTTTACCGACGGACGGTTTGTCGGCGCGACGCTTGACAGAAACGGTTTAAGACCCGCGCGTTACTATGTCACATCGGACGATATGATTATATTGTCCTCCGAAGTCGGCGTTACGGATATTGACCAGTTAAAAATTATTTCAAAGGAAAGACTTCACCCCGGTAAAATGCTGCTTATTGATACCGAAAAGGGCAGAATTATCACAGACGAGGAAATCAAGGAATTTGAAGCGTCGCATAAGCCGTACGGCGAATGGGTCGAAAAGACGCTTGTTGACTTAAAGGATTTGCCGCTTGAAACAGGGCTGAAGGGCGACACATGGCATGATTTGGTACAGAAAATCAAGTCGCAGGCGGTCGGAAACATTAACGCCGATTTGCTGCTGAGAAGTACAATCGTGCTTGAAAACATGTTTGTAAACCGCGAAAACAATGAAAATACGGATGTTCCTCTCCTGACGCGTCAGAAGATGTTCGGCTACACATGGGAGGACATCAACGGCACAATAAAGCAGATTGTTGAAAAGGCTGACGACCCGATAGGCGCAATGGGAACGGATATTCCGCTCGCGGTGCTTTCGG
>CAZBXN010000209.1:0-1604 GCA_964496015.1 uncultured Lachnospiraceae bacterium
GATTATATCGGCAAGGTTTCGTCAAGATTAAACCTTATCGGTTCAATATTCTTGGGAATTATCGCAATACTTCCTGTTGTTGTAGGCGCTTTGTTCCATGTAAACGCACTTCAGCTTGGAGGTACATCGCTTCTGATTATGGAAGGCGTTGCGCTTGAAACTGTTAAGCAGATTGAGTCGCAGATGGTTATGCGTCACTACAAAGGATTTTTAGAGTAATCCGCGTTGGAGAAAGGCAGTATTGATATGAATTTAGTATTGATGGGACCTCCCGGGGCGGGAAAAGGCACTCAGGGCGAAATTTTATCGAAGCGCTTGGGCATTGATACAATTTCCACGGGTGTTATGCTCAGAACTGCCATTAAGGAGCAGACGGAAATCGGAAAGAGAGTTGAAAAACTCATAAACGACGGTAAGCTTGTTCCTGATGACGAGATGATTAAGCTTGTTAAAGAAAGACTGTCGAAGCCCGATTGTGAAAAGGGATTTATCCTTGACGGATTTCCCCGCACAATCGCGCAGGCAGAGGCTTTAACAAAGTCGGGTGTGAAAATAGACAAGGTGTTGTCGCTTGAAGTAGAGGACGAGAAAATTGTTGAGCGTCTTTCTTCAAGACGCGAATGTACGAAATGCGGCGCGCCGTATAACGTCGCGTTCGATACCTTTAAGGTTGAGGGAAAATGCAATAAATGCGGCGGTGATTTAATTCAGCGCGCGGACGATAATCCCGAAACCATTAAGAACCGCCTTAATATTTATCATACCGAAACAGAGCCGATTAAGGCGTATTATGAAAAGCTGGGGCTTCTCGTTACCGCAAACGGCGAAGAGAAGCTTGAGGACACAACAAAAAATGTCGCAAAGGCTTTGGGACTTGAGGTGTGATTTATGATAACGATTAAATCGGCAAAGCAAGTTGAAAAAATGCGCGCGTCGGCGCAAATAACGAAAGAAACTCTTGACTTACTTGAAAAACATATTAAGCCCGGAGTTACGACAATGCAGCTTAATAAAATAGCGCATGATTATATCGTATCCCGGGGAGGCAGACCGAACGTTCTCAATTACGACGGTTTTCCTGGCAGCATATGCGCGTCGGTAAACGACGAGGTTGTGCACGGAATACCGAATGCGAGAGCAGTGCTGAAGGAAGGCGACATTATAAGCGTCGATATGGGTACAGACCTTGACGGCTGGCAGAGCGACGCGGCGAGAACCTTTCCCGTAGGCAAGGTCAGCGCAGAGGCGCAAAAGCTTATTGACGTAACGCGCGAAAGCTTCTTCGAGGGAATGAAATATTTAAAGCATGGCGCCAAATTAGGTGATGTTTCGTCCGCAATTCAAAAATATGTTGAATCGCACGGTTACAGCGTTGTCCGCGACCTTGTCGGTCACGGCATAGGCAGAAGCCTGCACGAGGACCCTGCGGTGCCTAATTACGGCACGGCGGGCAGGGGAATAAAGCTTGCCGCAGGTATGACTATAGCGGTCGAGCCTATGGTAAACGCAGGTCATTACAAGGTATGTCTGCTTGACGATGACTGGACGGTTGTAACCGAGGACGGAAGCTTATCGGCTCATTATGAAAATACCGTATTGATTAC
>CAZBXN010000210.1:0-1572 GCA_964496015.1 uncultured Lachnospiraceae bacterium
GATGATGTCGTTGCAACGGAGTTGGCGATAGAGAGTTTGAAAACTACACTTGAGGCTATCAGCGGTAGTGAGGATATGATAGAGGTGGTTAAACAGTTACAGACAGAGATTCAGGATATTCATGGTCAATATGATACTGCAGCGCTGCGGGAACAATTACAATTAATTTTGGATAATCAGACAAAATTACAGGCGGAGCTTAATGCTTCTAGGGTGATGCAAGAAACTTTAACTGAACAATTGAACACTGAGAAAGAGGAAAAAGCTGGTTTAGAAACGAAGATTACAGAATTAGAAGCGAGGATTGCAGAATTAACTAAGGAATTGGATGACGAGAAGAAAAAAGTTTGTAATTGCCCCACTGAAGATAAAAAGGAAGAGGTGAAGCCTGTTTTTCCTAGCTGCCCATCAATTCCGGCGGTTAAAGATGAGGACGCCAGCGATGGTAGTGTTGATAAAAATGTTCCGACTTTGAAGCCGGATGATAATACCGATATTATTGATACTATAACTAAGGATGAAGTTAAAGACGAGAAAGACAGAGGCGATCAGAAGGTTATTAATAAAGAGGCTAATCAGGTATTGAATAATACTGCGAGTAGTAACACTGCGATTTCATCGACTCCTGCTCAGGAAGTGGTCGATTCTTATGGGAGCATGGCTGTAAATTTAGCGCAAGAAAAAACCCAAGTTAAGCCTCAATCTGAGGTGAACAAGATAGATAATCAGGTGACGAGTAATAATATATCAAAGGCCGAGGAAAAAGAAAATATAGAAGTTCCGAGTCTGGGTGAGAATGAAGAGAATCAGGGGTACTGGCCATTTTTGATTCCTCTAGTAATATTTGTAATATTGATCTGTTTGGTAAGAAGAATGCTATCGCGTTCTGGTCGAAACCAAAAAGCGTAGTTTAAGAGATAGGAGAGATTGCAGAATGATTGAAACGCCTATTTAGTGTTTGAATATAGATAATATTAGGTCTCATGAGTTGTTTGTCCTTTTACTTCTGAGACCTTTTATTTTTCTAAAAAATAAGCTTTATAATTTTATGGATTTGAGATATAATAAATGTATGAATGATTGGAACATAGCTTCAAATCTTGGAATTACTGAGGGTGGTTGCTGTGGTGCTGTATCATTTCTTGAAGGAGGGTGGGCTTTGGTGGCTTTTGTGCTTGGATTCTTGATAGCTCAGATCTGGAAAATGATTTCAGGTATGGTGATGGGGCGTAAAACCGGGGTGGTAGATTTTAAGACGGCGGTGGGGTTTTTCTCTAAGTCTGGTGGTATGCCATCTGGTCATACTGCAAGTTTTACAGCACTCACAACTTACCTAGGTTGTTTGTATGGTTTTGGTTCAGGAGTTTTTGTCTTGGCCGCGGCTACTTTGGTAGTAATTATGTATGATGCGATTCATGTGCGGTATGCGGTTGGTGAACAGGGAAAGGTTCTAAATAATATGCTTCGTAGGGCAGGGAAGGCAGAGTTGCCGATAGTTGAGGGACATACTCTTTCTCAGGTGTTGGTTGGTATGATGATTGGCGTGTTTGTAGGAGTGGGTGTGTATGCGAT
>CAZBXN010000211.1:0-1569 GCA_964496015.1 uncultured Lachnospiraceae bacterium
CAAAATCGTCCGTACAAAGCTGATTTTGAGGGTCATAGCCGTTTTCTGTAAGATATTCCGCCCACTGCTTCAATAAATCCTTATTTTCTTCTGCGAAGTCGCTGTTTCCCGACGCTTTCGTAAGAGCCGCAGTCATAATCAGCATATTTCCGCATTCCTCGACGGGCATATGCGCGCCGCCGCTGTCCTTTTCATACGCCTGACCGTTCAGACACGGATAACAACCCGCGTCATGCGGCGCGAACTCTTTATCCCATTCCCCGCTTCCTGCAATCCTTATAATCGGGCGAAGCATGCCTTTTACAAGCTCGGGATTGTATTTTAAAAACATCGGCATTGACGGATACGACACATCAAGCGTTGCCGCGCAGCCGTTGCTGAAGCACTCCTTTGAAATAAACAGAATATTCCCGTCCGTATCACGGACAAGCTTATGTGCCGCAATAACCTGACGGTATATCAGAGAAATTATTTTCTCATATTCCATACTGACCTTTGACGCTTCTGCGCAAAGCTCCTCCGAAAACAAAACGCATTTTTTCTTAATATCGCGATATTCCAAAACAGCATTTTTAACCATGCTGTTAAAATCACCGTCAGTTTCTTTATAAAAATCGTCAAGCTGTATACCAAAATATTCTATGGATTTTATATCGTCGTATGCAACGGCGATTACGCCGCTCATTTCCTCCGTGACAACTGCCATCACGACTGCCTCGTTAAACGCGTTGTAAGTCTTTTCCGTATCTGTCACGGACATAACAAAGCAGCGTTTATAAAGGTCAATTCCGCGTTGTATAAACCGTGCGTCCTTATGAATAAGGTGGAGATAACCCCAGTCGATACAGACGTTATCGCCTGTCCTGCCCAGAACCTTCTGTTCCTTATTGCCGCAGAAAATGCCAAATTCACTGCTTTTAAGCTCAACCTCCTGCTTCCAGTCCGTGACACAGCATTCGGGGGAAATATCAAAATAAAAGCTTACATTTTTTACATTCTTATCCTTAACCTCAACAGTGTACTCTATATATGACAGCGGTCTTGACAAAATATCAGGCTCTTTGAGCAAAAGCGGTGTCATAAATTCCAGTCTGACACAGACAAGCTCGTTTTCAAATTCATAAGTTGTAATAAGCGGGCTTATTTCTACACTTTTTTGTTCTATTGTTTCAATGCCGTTAAATCTCTGCCGTCCGCCGCTGTGGAGCGTACCCATTAGAGAATAATATGTATCATCAATAATTATTCCTGCATTCATGCGGTTTTCACGACCTGTCCAGTGACGTGTGGCATCTCCATACAGAGTGTCCGAAAACGACCATATGCTGAAATACGGGTCAACGGTTATAAGAGGAACCGCAGAAGCTCTAAATTTTTCCTGCACTTTATCTTTCCTTCTCCTTTATTTCATTAAACGCCTTTATCCACTCACGCTTAATCAATTCATGCCCTGCCGCAGTCGGATGAATACCATCTACCGTCCAGTAATCTGACGGCGCTGACTTTGTTGCCTCGTCAAACTTCTGCATAAGCGGAACAAATTTTATTCCTCTGCTGTCGGCAACACGC